>JBFZFJ010000352.1:0-5428 GCA_041306405.1 Verrucomicrobiales bacterium
GAAGCACGTAAACTTCCGGGTGGCCGAGGAACCAGAACAAGTGCTGGTACAACAGTGGTGAACCACCGCCGGATAGATCGGCCAGCCCCTCGCTCTTGGTGAAGAGTCCGGAAGGCATGAAAAACGACGAGTGAGCCACGCGATCCATCAGCTGCATGATACCGGCGGCCTCAAGCGGCGGGAAAGCAAGCAACAGAAGGAAACCCGTCACCAGCATCGCCCAGACAAAGAACGGCATCCGCATCCAGGTCATGCCACGCACCCGCAGGTTGATGATGGTGGTGATGAAATTAACCGAACCGAGAAGCGACGAAGTGATGAGGCAGACCAATCCGATCAACCACTGAGTCTGACCCGCAAGCCATTGGTTCACCACTTGTCCGTCCGCGAAACCCGCGAGCGGTGAGTAATTGGTCCAACCGGACTTGGCGGAACCGGACTCGAGAAAGAATGATGCGCACATGATCAAGCCACCCACCAGATAGACCCAGTAGCTCGCCATGTTCAAACGCGGGAAAGCCATGTCCGGCGCGCCGATCTGCAGCGGCGTCACGTAGTTACCGAAGGCACCGAAGCCCAGCGGCACGATCCCGAGGAACACCATGATCGTCCCGTGCATGGCGCCGAACATGTTATAGGTTTCCCCCGTCACCTTGCCGTCCTGCAACCAGCGGGCCTTCCAGCCGTCGGTGAACACCCAGCTCATCCATTCCGGCAGCGGCTGGTGCGGATAGGCGATGCTCCAGCGCATCACCATCATCAGGTAGAAACCAAAGGCCAAGAAGGCCAGGGCCGTGATTCCATACTGGAGGCCGATCATCTTGTGATCGGTTGAAAAGATCCATTTCCGGATGAATCCCGGATCGTGGTGATGGTCTTCATGGTGGGCGTCGTGCCCGGCGTGTGAGGTAGCGTGAGAGCTCATAATTCCGTCTTGCGGCGTGTGTGGAGTCTGAAAAAAGGTGGTTTGAAAATCGCGTCTGAAGAACTGGATCAGGGAGCCTTCGCAGGCGCCAAGGTGATTGGATCAAGCAAAGTCTTCGGATCGAGCACTTCGCCCGGTAGAGCCTTGACGTGATCGGCGGTGAGTTCCGCGCCGGTCACCGACTTGCCGGCGTTCTTGCGGGCGGCGGAAATTTCAAGGGCGGCCTTGGCCATGTCGATGGTGACGACATCGCCCGTGGCATTGCCGAAGTTGTTGCGGACGTAGGTCATGATACCCGCGAGATCTTCGGCAGCCATGCCGATTCCCTGCGGAGGCATGACCCCATACGTCTTGCCGTCGCTGACAGGTCCCTCAAGACCATTGAGAATGATCATCGCGAAGAGATCGGTCTCGCCGGTCACCCAAGTCGAACCGACCAGCGAAGGGAAAGTCGAACCGTTGCCCTTGGCATCGGATCCGTGGCAGCCGTTGCACTTGGCGGAATAGATCTTCGCACCTTTCGACATATAGGCGGCAAGAGCTTCCTTGGGCACCGGACCGGCATCCGCGGCACCGGGAGCGGGAGTCCGGATATAGCCCTCACGGAAAATGCTTCCGTAGGAAAACAAACGTCCGCCAGTGCCGAGAATTCCGCCCGCGACGAGCAGCACCACGCCGCAAGCGACGAAGGCCCACAACGAAATCGGTTCGATGCCATTGTCAACGATCCGCTTTTCGCGGGCGCACGCGGCGGCTTCGCGGACCACTCGCCCGTGGGCCTCGGTCACATCGATCGAGTCCTCGAGGTCTGGTGTTTGGTTAGGCAGGGACATGTGTGAACTTAGGTATTAGGTAAATGATTTCAAGGGGCGGTCTTGGTTTTCGCAGGCGCGAAATTCAGCACCGCCGGGACGGCTTGGTCCTTCTTGAGCGAGAGCAGGTAAGAGACCAGAGCCTTCGCCTCGGAGCTGGGGACCAGTTCGGTATCGCCGTGTTTGCCGAAGGACAGCGTGTCAGACGGATTCCCCGTGACCTTGCGCTTTTCAAACAGAAACTTGTGAGGCGGGCAGGTCGATTTCCAACGCTGCGGATCCCGGCGCGGATTGTAGAGATGGGCGAACAACCACTGCTCCGGATCGCCGCCGGCCGCATACTCGGTCTCCACGCGGCGGCCCAGATTGGAAAGGTCAGGACCCATCCGCGAAACGCCGATCTGCGCGAACTTCTCGCCGAAGAAATCATAGGCGTTGGTCTCACGCCGGGTATCGCCGCGATCCGGATCGGCCTTCAAGCCGCCCCAATCAGACCGATAGAGATCGTTGCCGGCATAGGTCGGACGAATGACCTGCGTGTGGCAGAGGTAGCAGCCGTTTTCCGCATAGACTTGCGCGCCGTCGGCAATCCGGCCGGTGCGTTTGGGGAAGAAAATGCCGGTGCTGCCATCGGTCGCTTCGGAAAGCTGGATGGGCGCGAGGTTGCGCATCTTGATGAAGGGCACGACGACGACCGCCAGCCAAGCGACGCCGAAGCTGGCGGATAAACCGAGAATGAATGTGCGGAGGCTCATTAGGAAAATTGCTGGAAGTTGAACTCTGAAACCCGATGTCAGTGGGCGGGCATGTGGCCCGGACCGGCATTGTCGATATCGCCCTCTTCACCATGCGGGCTGGGGCCGTGGCCGTGCTCGGAAACGAGCAAGGTCGGATGCGAACTGCGGCGGCCGAGGCGCAGCCACATCAGGGTCAGGTGGATGAAGAAGAACACGTTGGAAAACAGGATGAAGCACCAGGCAATGGTGGTCGCCACCGCATACGGATAGGCGCGGGTCGCGGCGCCCTGCCACGGCTGCTGCCATTCCTCCTGGCCGATTCCCTGCTGAAGCCCGCCAAACAGAGCGACCAACGCCACCGTGACGATGCCATAGACGGAGAACAGGAAGTGAATCTTGATCAGGCGGCGGGAAAGCCACTCGCGGCGCGTCACCCGCGGCACGATGAAGTAAACCGCGCCGAACATCACGAAACTGAAGAATCCATAGAGTGCGAGAATTTCAAACCCATAACCGGAGAGCGAGAACTGCGTCAGCGGAAGAGTGGAACCCGGCAGGTTCAGCACGACCGCGGAGAATGCCAGAAGCATCAAGCCGCCGATGCCGGCGATGGTGAACCGGAGCGCCGGGCTGCTGGCCACAACTTCCGGAGAAGCGAGCGTCGTGCGGAGAAGATTGATGGCGGCAGCGATCGCAGGCACGAACAGCAACACCGTGGCTGCCGCGCCCACGTAGGGCAGGAAATAAGGAATCGGCGCGCCCGCGAGCTTTTGCATCCCCGCCCATGGAGCGATGATCGCGAGCGACCAGAACCCGAGTTTCGCCAGCGAGTAGCTGTAAACCGGGTGACCGGTCACCTTGGGAGCCAGGTAGTAAGCGGTCCCGAGAGCGACCGGTGTGAAGAAGAGGAAGATCAAAGCCGACTTGTACCAGGCGTTGATTCCCGCAGCCATCACCGGATGGCCCGGAATGCAGTGCAGCAAGGTGTTCGCCGTGATGAAGATCCATGGAAACCAGACCATCGCCGCGAGCAGATACCGTTGGGAGATATAGACATGGCCTTCCGGACGCACGCGGAACTGGATGAACGACCAGATCAGGATCGCGAAATAGCTGAAGAGCAGCACCGGCCAGGTGAAGAAAGGAAACTCCATCCATGGCATTCCCGTGCCGTTGCCGGAGAGGATTCCGACCAGTCCCAAAATGACACCGAGATTCCAGATGTGGCCGGCGGTGAGAATGAGTCCCGCCGCCGTGCATTCCTTGCGGGAGAGTCGTGCCATCATCCAGATGATCACGGCGAAGGCGGCTTGAAATCCCCAGCCATAAACCAAGGCGTTGATATGAGCGGGGAAAACCCGGCCATAGGAAAGGTAGGGACAACCCGCTAGAAACTCGGGACTATGCACCTTCGCGGAAGCAATGATTCCCAAGACGATCGAAACCGCGAGCCACGCGGCACCGCTGGTCAGGAAGAACATCACCGGGTGACGCAGCGAACGATCAATCCCCGCGCGTAGCAAGGCGTCCTGAGCAGTGGAAGTTTGGATGGCGGATGACATCGGCTTTGAAGATGGAAAAGGGAAACGAAATTAAGGCTTAGTGAGTTCCGCGGCGGTGACCTGGGGCTTACCCACTTCGCTGCGCAACGCGGCGACCTGCTCGGGCTTCACGGCGGACGCCTTGTTGCCGAAGCTGTTGCGGATATAGGTGAGCACGCCGGCGATCTGCTCGTCGGTCTGATAGCTGAGAGCGGTCATGCCGCCCGGCATGTTGTATTCTTTGCCGGCGACCGTGATCGGTCCCACGAGGCCGCGCAGTTGGATGCGGATGAGATTGGAAACAGGCCCGGTCACCCACTCCGAAGCTGCGAGCGGCGGAGCGATCGGACCACCTTCGCCATTCTGACCGTGGCAGGCACCGCAAATCATGAACGAGGCCTTGCCGACAGCCATCACGGCGGGATCGATCGGCTCATCGGTCGCTGCGGGAGCGTCGATCGCCGAGGTGTCCACTGCCGGAGCGGCGGCGAGTTTCTTGGCGGTGTCCGATCCGGGAACCACTTGTGCGGGCTTCTCCACAGCCGCCGGCTTGGAAGCGGCGAGCTGTTTGCCAACCACCAGCGTGGCGGCCTTGATCGCGTCAGGAGAGAGACTCGCAGCCTGCGCGGCGTCGATCTTTGCCTTGGTCTCATAGCGAGGTTTCGCGGCGGCGTCCTCAAGCGTCGCCGGCTCGGAACGTGCAAAAAGCCAGATCACCGCCAGCAGCACGGCGAAGATGAAAAAGGTGCCGATGCCCCACCAGAAAGTGGTGAAGCGGATGATCGGATTGTCGCGGGTTGGGTCCATGTGCAGAAAAGAGGATCAGTTGGAAACGTTCGCGGATTCGAGAATGCGCGGGTCGCGGTTCGGGTAGAGCGAATGCTGGCCGAGGGCGCGGATGAGGATGAAGATGAAGGCCGCGCCGATGGTCACGAAGGCGAGGATGTCGCCCCAGAACGCTCCCGCAATGGACACCTGGATGTCACCGAAGACTTCCGGCTTGATCTTGCCAAGTGACACACCGCGCTCTGGGATGACGATCAGGTAGTGATCCAGCGCGTGCATGCACAAGGTGTAAACCGCGACGATCGAGAGCAACTTGGGATTTTTCTTCAACCAGGCCTGGAGCAGGACGACGAAGGGAACCACGAAGTGGCCGAAGACGAGGAAATACATCGCGGTGTTCCAGTTACCGGTGTTGCGGATCAGGAAGTAGGAGGTTTCCTCGGTGATGTTCGCATACCAGATCAGGAAGAACTGCGAGAACGCGATGTAGGCCCAGAAGGTGGTGAAGGCGAACATCAGCTTGCCCATGATGTGGAAATGCTCGGGTCCGGTGACGTGCTTGAGGTGGCCCATGCTCTTCAACCAGGTGCAGACGAGCACGATGACCGCCATCGAGTTGAGCGCGGC
>JBFZFJ010000353.1:0-8427 GCA_041306405.1 Verrucomicrobiales bacterium
GGAGCCGGAGCAGCGCGGTGAGCATTTGCATCCGCGCCGCGCCCTTGTTGCCGGAATCGGCGATGGCGTCCACCCGCTTGCGGCCTTCGATGAGCAGCTCTTTATAGACCGCTTGCTGGTCCGGACTGAGATCGCAGAACTCGTCGATGAAGAGCTTCGACGGCAATTCAGGTGCGACCTGCTCTTTCGTCCGGCGCAGCAGGAAGGGCGAAACTTTCAACCGCAGGCGCTCGATGACCGCCCCGGCGGATTCGCCGGTTGCGAGCGGTTGTTCATAGCGCTCCCGGAAGTCCTCGCGGCCACCGAGCCAGCCCGGCTGAATGAAGCGGAAAATCGACCAGAGATCCTTCACCCCGTTCTCGATCGGCGTGCCGGTCAGCGCGACCCGGCAAGTGGCGTGCAATTTGGCGAGCGCCTTCGCGTGATCCGTATCCGGATTCCGCATCAAACTGGCCTCGTCCACGACAATGGCGCGATATTCACGCTTCAGATGATACGCCAAATCCCGGGCCAGCGTGCCGTAGCTGGTGAGAATCACATCGCCGGGCTGAACCTTCTCCCGCTCCGCATCCCGGCTCGCCCCGTGGAGAATCCGCACCTGCCGCGCCGGGGCAAAGCGGGCGAACTCCGCCCGCCAGTTTCCGAGCAGCGAGGCGGTGGCAACCACCATCACCACTCCGGAATCGGTGCCGGACTGCTCCAGCAACCGCTCAATTAAAGCGATGGTTTGAACCGTCTTCCCCAGCCCCATATCGTCGGCAAGAAGAGCCCCGCCGAAGCGTTGAACCCGATCGAACATCCAGCCCGCGCCGAGGGATTGATACGGCCGCAGCTCCGCCTGCAAGGTGGCCGGGGAATCGAATGTGAATGAAACCGGCTGATCACTTGAAGTCTGCGACTTGTCTATTTTGTTCCGGATTTCAAGGATGAGCTCACCGGCACGCGCCGAAGCCATGAAATGGCCGTTTTCCTGGCGCAAATCGAGGTCGGAAAAGAGCGGATCGATGACGCTGGCGATGTCGTCCGAGATCACCAAACGCCGTCCACCAGCGGACGCGCCGGAGCCTTTTCCCGCTCTCAAAAGCCTCCGCACTTCCGCCGCCGGGATCGAAACTCCATCACTCGTTTGAAATGAAAGATCAAAACTCAGCCAGTCCTCGCCCGAGCCGATGATGTCGATTTTCGGCAAAACCACGGCGACTTGTTTCTGCACGTGGCCGAAGCGCTCGCCCTCGGTGACCGACCACTCCTTGCGCAGGATCGGCAGCGATTGGGTGAGGAAATCGAGGATGGCGGACTCCCCTTTAATCACCCAGCGGCCGCTTGAAAAATTCTCCACCTCGAAGCCCGCCCGCGAGAGCCGGGAGGCGGCTTTTTCCTCCTTCGCCAAATCCCGGACCTCGCAGTGGTCCCCAACCAACCGCGGCAGACCATCGACTTTCCCCAGTCCCGGCGGAACCGGCGGCGCGGAACCGTAGCGCACGCTGAGCTGGGCCTCCAAATGCTGGAGCGAGCCTTCCAGCGAGAGCTCGAAGGACGCCGCCGCCTGGACGAAATGGAGCGATTCCAGCCAGCAATTGGCCGGGAAATGCAGCCATTCCTGCCAGGAATCGAGATGATTGAAGAACCGCAGGGTCGGGATTTCCACGGATTTCCCCTGCGCCAGCTCGCCCAAGGCCGCGGCCAGATCCGCCGGGATTTTCCCCTCGCCCACCCGCACGACCGAGTCCTCGCCGATCTGCCAAAACGAGCCGCCGATTTCGATCCACGGCCCGGATTCGGGATCGGGAACGAGCAGGACCGAGTCCTGCCGGTGTTCCGCCGCGCTGAGCTGGAGCCGCTCGCCGGAGCGGATTTGGATCAACAAACGGTCCTTGCCCGCGGCCAGACGCGGATGTTCGGCGATGGATTCGAGAAACGCCGGGACGCGAGGGCCGTCGAGACTGAGGCTGAGGATTTCCTTCTTCGCCACGCCTTCCTTGGCGAGCCACGCGTTCAAGCGGTCATCGGCGGCCGAAATTTCGCTGCCGGACGCGACGGCCAGGGTGGCGGCGAATTTCCCGCGCTGCAAGGCGTCGCGCCAGTTGAGCGGAAGCAGGACCTGCCATGGAACCGCCACAACTGCCTGAGGTGCAGTTTTTGAAATGGCCGGCTTTGGCTGCGCTTTGCCAAGCGACGCCAGCCCGGTAGCGACGGCGTGACAACAGACCGAGCCGCTCCGTTGGTTGTCCGCGCACGGGCAGCGGGTGTCCAGATCGGTGGGAGATTTCACCGTGACGCTGACTTTCATCAGCCGCTTTCCCACCTTCACCGTGCCTTGCCAGCCGGTCGCCCCGGTCTGGACGTCGGCGACCATGCCGCTTTCGAAAAGGGATTTCCCTTCTTTAAATGCCTGCCACGAGGCTGCCGCCCTCAAAGTTGCTTCCGTCCACCCGCTCATTGTCGCGGCAGTGTTCCCTGCATGCGGCCGTCGCGCAACCCGATTGACTCACCCGCCCGGCCCACAAAATAAGCATAGGCAAAATATGCGTAATTCTTCTGGGGCTGTGCGTAGCGGATCGGCGATCCCGCCTCCTATCGTCCAGCCATCATGGACATGCGCCCGACCCTGGCCACTGCCGATCCCTTCGCGAAAAAGCCCTTCCTCGTCTTCTGGGAATTGACCCGCGCCTGCGCGTTGGCTTGCAGCCACTGCCGCGCGGAAGCCCAGCACGACCGCGACCCGAACGAATTGTCGCCGCTGGAAGCGCTTCGGCTGGTCGATCAACTCGCCGAGCTGGCCCCGCCGATGCTCATCCTCACCGGCGGCGACCCGATGATGCGCCCCGACGTGCTCGAAATCGCAGCCCGCGCGTCGGCCGCGGGAATCCGCGTCGGCCTCAGCCCTTCCGCCACCGCGCGGTTGGTGAATTACGATTTCCACAAGATCCGCGCCGCCGGGATCGAACGCATGTCGCTCAGTCTCGACGGAGCCACCCGCGAAACCCACGACAGCTTCCGCGGCGTGACCGGCACCTTCGACCGCACCGTGAAAGCCATCGAACTCGCGAGGGAAGCCGGCATTTCACTCCAGATCAACACCACCCTCACCCGCTCGAATCTTCACGAATTCAACGCCTTCCGCGACCTGATGTTCGAGTGGAAACCGGAAATGTGGAGCGTCTTCATCCTGGTGCCGACCGGCCGCGCCGGAGCCGACGACGTGCCCGATCCCGCCGAGCTTGAAACCGTTTTCGAGGAAATGGCCGACCTCGTCGGCACCGCGCCCTTCGCGATCAAGACCACCGAAGGCCACCACTTCCGCCGGGTGCTCGCCCAGCGTGGCAAGGGCGGAGCGACCGGCCGCCAAGGCATGCGCGCGCCGCTCGGCATCCGCGACGGCCGCGGCGTGATGTTCATCTCCCACACCGGCGAGGTCAGCCCCAGCGGCTTCTTGCCGCTCGTCTGCGGCAACGTCCGCGAGACCAGCCCCGCCGGGATCTATCGGGATCACCCGCTGTTCATTTCTCTCCGTGATTCCGACGCCCTCGGCGGCAAATGCGGCGAGTGCGAGTTCCGCACGATCTGCGGCGGCTCCCGCTCCCGCGCCTACGGCCTCACCGGCGACCCCTTCGCCGCGGATCCCGCCTGCGTCTATCAACCACGCGCCTCTCTCGTTCTCACCAAATAACCAAATCAAACCATGATCAATCTCACCCGCCTCTGGACCGGTCACGAACAACCCGCCGACGGACTCCGCTACGGCCACGGCCAAGCCGCCGAAGCCAGCGCCCGCGGACGCCGCCCCATCGTCGTCTGGAACATCACCCGCACCTGCAACCTGCGCTGCGTCCATTGCTACTCGGACTCGATGGCCGCCCGCTATCCCGGCGAGCTCGACTGGAAACAAATGCAGACAGTCGTCAAGGATCTCGCCGCCTATCAAATCCCCTCGCTGCTCCTGTCCGGCGGCGAACCGCTGATCCACCCGCACTTTTTCGACCTCGTCGATCTCGCGACGAAAGCCGGATTGAAACTCACTATTTCGACCAACGGCACCCTCATCACCCCGGAAAAAGCCGCGCTGCTCAAGGCCGCCAACGTCGCCTACGTCGGCATCTCGCTCGACGGCATCGGCGAGATCCACGACCAGTTCCGCGGCAAGGAAGGCGCGTTCAAAGCCGCCGTCGAAGGCTTCAAGGCCTGCCACGACGTCGACCAGAAAACCGGCCTGCGCCTCACACTCACCCGCCATACCGTCGCCGACATCGAGCGCATCCTCGACTTCATCGAGGAGCAGGAAATCCAGCGCGTCTGTTTCTATCACCTCGTCCCTTCCGGCCGTGGCAGCGCGTTGCAAATCCTCCGCCCCGAGGAATCCCGTCACGCCATCGACACCCTCATCGCCCGCGTCGAGCAATGGCACCGCGACGGCGTCCACCGCGAGATGCTCACCGTCACCCAGCCCGCCGACGGTCCCTATCTGCTCCTGCGCATGGAGCGCGAGAACCACCCGAATCTCGAAGCCGCCCGCCAGTTGCTAGGCTGGAACGGCGGCGGCGCCAACAGCTCCGGCCGCGGCATCGCCAACATCGACACCCAGGGCAACGTCCACCCCGACCAGTTCTGGCAGGAGCTCCATCTCGGCAACGTCAAACAGACGCCGTTTTCCGAAATCTGGGAGGGCAAGCACGAGCCTTCCGCCGCCATGCTCGAGGAAATCCGCTCCATCGGCCTGCTCAGCAACGAGCAACGCCAGGCGAAGATCCAAGGCCCGTGCGGTGACTGCCGCTGGTTCAACCTCTGCGGCGGAGGCTTCCGCACCCGCGCCGCCGCGGTCAACGGCCACATCTGGGGCTCCGATCCCGGCTGCTACCTCAGCCAAAGCGAGACCGCCCGCGAGCAACTGGTTGGGGTTTGATGAATGAAATGTGTTCCGACTGTCTCAGTCGAAAGCAGAACGCCGCCCTCCGGGCACTCCCGGATGACTGAAATTACCGGGCCAGTGATATCCCATATCTCAAATATGAAACTTTAGCGGTGCCATTACGAAGTCTCCCCAGCATGGGGACGCAGTGACACGCCCTCCACCTTCACCCGTATCGTCTGGCCCGTTGTGATTTTGCCACCCAGCAGCGCCTCCGCGATCATCGTCCCCAGCATCCGATCCATCACTCGCTCAAGATTCCTCGCGCCGTATTCCTCGCTGAATCCTTCCCGCAGGATCAGCTCTTCGGCGCTCTCATCCAGCTCTACGCGAACGTGGCTGCTGCGTCTCGCAGCAGGCCGTGCTAGTGGCGTCTCGCAGCTAGAACTTTCTTCCCTCTTCAAGGCCCTCACCCCCTCCAGCCTCTCATTCAACTCTGCCATCAGCTTCCCAAGAATCTCCCGCGCTGTCTCCAGCACCAGCGGTTTGAAATGCACCACCTTCGTCAGTCGTCGATCGGATCAAGCGTCGGCACGGGCAAATTTCATTCCCGCACGGCGAAAGGGGCTCCGGCCGCGATTTTGCGCGGAGGTCACATCGTTGAGCTTGGCAAGGTGTCGCCGGGCGGGCACTTTCTGAGCATGTTTGATTCAGCGCGTTATGACGGCCGCATGCCTTACCGGCGTTGCGGCGATTCCGGCCTTTTGCTCCCCGCTATTTCGCTGGGGTTCTGGCACAATTTCGGCCACGTCGATGATTTCCAGGAGGCCCGCCGCATCATGCGCCGCGCCTTCGACCGCGGGGTGACTCACTTCGATTTGGCTAACAACTACGGCCCGCCTCCGGGATCAGCCGAGGAAAATGTCGGGCGCATCCTGGTGGAGGATTTCGCCTGCCACCGCGACGAGCTAATCATCACCACCAAGGCCGGCCACGACATGTGGGAGGGCCCCTACGGCCAGAAGGGCTCGCGCAAACATCTGCTCGCCTCGCTCGACCAGTCGCTCAAGCGCCTCCGCCAGAATTACGTGGATGTGTTCTACTCGCACTGCCCGGACCCGGACACCCGGCTTGAGGAGACGATGTCGGCGCTGGCCACAGCCGTCAGCAGCGGCAAGGCGCTCTACGTCGGCCTTTCGAAATACCCGCTCAAACGGCTCAAAAAGGCCGTCAAGATCCTCAAGGACATGGGCATCCGCTGTCTGGTCTATCAACCGCCTTACTCCATCCTCAACCGCTGGCCGGAAAGCGAAGGGATTCTCGATTACCTGCTGGACGAGGGAATCGGCTGCGTGGTCTTCAGCCCGCTCGCCCAAGGCATGCTCACGCCGAAATACCTCGACGGCATTCCGGAAGGTTCCCGCGCCGCCCGCGCCGAGGGATTTCTCCAGGTCGAGCAGGTCGCCGCGCAGCAGGAAAAAATCCGCGCCCTCGGCGACCTCGCCGCCGCCCATGGCATGCCGCTCAACCACCTCGCCATCCAGTGGTCGTTGCGCTCCCCCGCCGTCACCTCGTCGATCATCGGCGCCCGCACGGTGGCGCAGTTGGACGACTCGCTCGACACGCTCCAGTCGCCGATGCCGGATGAAGGGCTGCTCGCCGCCATCGACGCGATCTCCCCGGGCGCGAAGAAAAAGCATGCGGAAGGCTGATTTCCCGCTCTACTCCCCGCCATGACTTGGAACGACACCTTTCTCGCCCTCTTCGACCGCCGCATCGCCGCCTTCCAATCCGGCGACTTGGATTTCGAAAATTATTACAGCTCCGACGACCTCGTGTTCCTCGCGAGTATCGGCTGCCAGCCGCGCGAGTTTTTCGACTTCGTCGAGGATTTCTGCGGCGAAGGCGTGCCATCCATCTCGACGGCGCTGCTCGTCGCGGCGGTGCGGCGTGATTATTTCATCGCCGTTCAGAAGCGCCTTCCCAGCGACAAGGTGCTCACCCGCGACGACGTGCCGACCTTCGGCGACGAACTCGAAGGCATGCCCTACCTGCCCCGGCTCATCGCCAAGGGCCGGGCGAAACTCCGCGGCGAGCTCGATCCGGACCTGATGTTCGGCTGCGGCGGCGACCGGAATTTTCTCAAAAACCACGGCGACATCCACCCTGCCGATTTCCTGCGCCAGCTCTGGGCCGCCGGCGACGACGACTTGAAGCTCGCCGCCTGGATCAAAGAGCAGCGCGACTGAGCCGCCGTTTTCACCCAATCCGGGCTTGCCTCAGCGCATATCCCGGCCTATCTCCGCGCACAAATCATGGCTAGCACACCTATCATCAACCTCCGCAAAGGACACGCCGTCCGCCACAACAACGAAGTCTGTCTCGTCATCGACCACGAGCTCAAGACGCCTCCGCGGATGGCTTCCTACGTCCAGATGTCGATCCGCAGCGTCGCGACCAAGAAGGTTTTCAACCTCCGCATGACCTCCAACGACAGCGTCGAGGGCGTCGTCCTCGAGCGCACCCCGCACGAGTATTCCTACAAGGACAGCAGCGGCTACCACTTCCTCGACCCCAACACCTACGAGGACGCCGTCGTCTATGAAGATCTCATCGAAGGTGTGAAAAACTACCTCATCGAAGGCCAGCTTTACAACCTGCTCGTCGCCGACGGCATCGTCGTCGCGGTGGACCTGCCGCTCTCGATGGTGATGACCGTGGCCGAATCCTCGGAAGGCGTCAAAGGCGACTCCGCCAACAACGTTTACAAGCCAGCGGTGATGCAAACCGGCCTCATCGTCCAAGTGCCGCTGTTTATCAACGTCGGCGAGAAAATCAACGTCAAGACCGAGGACAACTCCTATACCGGCCGCGCCAACTGAGGCGGACCCGGTCCTTCCAATCCCACGCCAACGGGCGGTCCTTCGGGGCCGCCCGTTTTTGCGTTTCTTTCGTCAGAACGAAAACAGCGTCAGTAGTTAAGAAAGCCGTAATTTCGCTTGATTCAAACCAAGGAATTTGAAAAAAGCTCGACGTCATGAAGCCAACCCTGCTGTTCGCCACCTTGTCCATGGCTTTTGCCGCCCCCGCCGCGCTTGCGAAATCGGAGTTGGAAACGCTTCGATCGCTTTGCCGGGAACAAGAGCGGCAGATCCGCCAGTTGGAAGACGAAAATTCCAAGCTGCGCTCCGACAACGGCGGCTCGCGCCAGCAGCGGACCACGTCCGCCCCGGTTTTATCCTCCGTCACCAAGACTGAAACCATCGCCAACCCCGCGCCGACGGCGGCCGCGAGCTACACGGTCAAAGCCGGCGACAGCCTTGAGAAAATCGCCCGCAAGACCGGCACCAGCCCTGAGAAACTCGCCAAGTCCAACGGCTTGAAAATCAGCTCGGTCATCCAGCCCGGCCAAAAGCTCAAAGTCCCGGGCAGCAGCGCCCCTGCAACTATCGCAGCAGCCCCGTCACCCAAGACCAGCGACAAGACCCACACGGTGCAGTCGGGCGAGACGTTTTCCAGCATTTCCAGGAAGCACGGCGTCAGCGTCGAGGCGCTGGCCGCGGCAAATCCCACCGTCAAGG
>JBFZFJ010000354.1:0-6871 GCA_041306405.1 Verrucomicrobiales bacterium
CGCCAGTCGCCGTCGCGCGGCTGGCCGACGGAGCCGATGTTGATGAAATATTTCGCCCCGTCCTCGATCGCGACCGAGTCGGTGAAGATCTCCTGGACCTTGTCGGTTTTCATATACACCCGCGGCACGTGGGTGTGGCCGTGGAAGCAGACCTGGGTGAACTGATAGGAGAAATTCGACATCGCGTCGAAGCGGTTGGTCACGTAGTTCCAGTTGGCCGGCTGGTCGAGGGTGCTGTGAACGACGGTGAAATCCGACACCTGGCGGACCATGCGGAGCCGGGCCAGCCACTGGCGCTGCTCGTCGGTGAGTTGTTGGCGGGTCCATTCCAGCGCGGTCGCGGCCACCGGATTCATGCTGTCGAGCGAGTGGTTGCCCGAGGCGTCCTCGTCGTGATTGCCCTTCACCGTGGGGCAGTTCATCGCCCGCACGATTTCGAGGCAGGCGGAGGGGTCGGCGTTGTAGCCGACGATGTCGCCCATGCAGACATACTCGGACACGCCTTGTTCGGAGGCGTCTTTGAGGACGGCTTCGAGAGCTTCCAAATTGGCATGAATGTCACCGAAGAGAGCGATCCGCATGGGGGTGGTCGAGGAGTGGAAAGAAAGTTTGCGGGCTGGGGCCGGTCTGTCGAGAGGAAACCCGGCAGCCTATTTTTGAAACCAGTCGTCCGGTCCGCTGGTGCTTTGCAAGGGTTGATTGAAAATGCTTTTGTCCGCGGGCACGGCCAGGGTTTTTTCCAGCGACTCCAGCGCGGCGGCGACTCCGTCAACGGGGAAGCGCTCGCGGGTCCGCTGCCAGTGGCCGGAAAGCGCCTCGTAGGCTTTTTCCGGAGTTCCGAACAACTCGATCGCCCGCCGGGCGCTGTCCATCGACGGGTTTTCGTGAGCTTCCAAAACCAGCAGCAGGATCAGCAGGGTGGGGGGGCGGTTCTGGCGGGCGGCGTAAAGCGAACGCGCCAAGGCGAGCGCTTCCTTTTCTTTTCCAGCCACGCGGGCCAGCGAATAGAACTCGGCACGGCGCACGTACGGCAGCGCCTTGCCGGTGTCGGCGGAGCGGCGGTAGGCGTCCGCCGCCGCGGCGAAGGTCTCGTTAGCGTCGCGGAAGGCGGCGATTTTGTTCGAGTCGGAGAGCAGGAAACCGAGGTTGGCGAGGAGGCTCCAATCCGCGGGATTGTTGCGGATTCCGCGTTCGAGAAACGCCCGGCCTTTGAGAATGGAGGCCCGCCAAGCCTCCCTCCGCCGCAGCGCGGGCAGCTCGGAATCGTTGATGTAGTAGGACGCCGCGTTGTAGGCGGAGTGCCACGAACCGGTCTCCCAATAGTAGCGCGTCCGCGGCGCCAGATCGACGATGGTGTCATAGGTGTCGGCCACGTCGTCCCAGCGTTGTTCCTGGAAAAACGAGAAGGCCCGCAAGTTCAGGAACGTCGCCACCAGCGTCCGCAAACCGCCCAGCGCGACGGCCGAGCTGGTCTGCCCGATTTTGTCGCGGGTGCCGATTTCCATCGGCGGCGGCGTCAGTCCCGCCACGCGGAGTTCCTTGGCGAGCCCGGCCTCGAAGGGCAGGCGCGCCGCGCCGAACGCCAACAGCGCCACCGTCAGGATCCCGTTTCGTTGCCAGCTTTTCACGGGTTTAGAATTCCTTTTCCGCAAAGATAAACCACGACGCGATGGTGAAAAACAGCGCGTAGTAGAGGCCGATCAATGTCAGTTTGCCGAGGATCAGCAGCGGCATCGCCTGGCCTTCGATGACGGCGTCGATCACGTTGAAGTTTTGGAAATCCGGCAGCACCAGCGAGAACGCCAACGACGCGAGGCGGGCGAAAACCCCTTCCCCCGCCTGGCCGGCCTGCAGATAGACGTCCCGCGCGTCCGCTTGGAAATGGCCGATGAAATAGATCAGGAAACTGATGATGGTGGTGAACAGCGTGCTCGTCGAAAACGTCGAGATCAGCAGCGCCAGCGACGCCATGATCGAGGCCCGCAGGAACACCGCGAACACCGCGCCTTGCAGCGACCAGCTCGGCCCTTGCGCCAGCGTTTCCACACGCAGCGATTCGATCGCGTCCTGCGGCCAGCTCATCACCCGCGCCATTTCAAGCTGTTGCTCCAGCACCATCGACGTGCGGATTTGCAGCACGGCGGTCATCAGCACGTCCATCAAAGCCAGCGAGACGAAAACCAGCAGCAGCACGCCGAGCAGTTTCCCCGCCAGATAGTCGATGCGCGGCACCGGCTTGGCCAGGATCGTGTAGAGCGTGCGGTCCTCCACATCCTTCGGCAACAGCAGCGCCGTGGCGACGATGGACAGGACCACCGAGAACAAAGTCATCGTCCCGAGCGACCAGCTTTTGATCGAGCGCAGCACGTTGACGCCGACCGATTCCGGGCCCTCGTGCTGCGGCAGGTCGAAGAAGTTGCTCGCGATGGCGATCACCGCGAACACCGCGAGGAAATAGAATACTTTCATCCGCACCAGCTGGGTGAAGGCGTGGCGGGCGATCACCCAAATTCGGCTCACATGCGAGCCTCGTGAAATCATCGTCGTGTGAGTCATCAGTCGTCTGCGTGGGTGGTTTCGCGGAGGAACAGCCGCTCCAGCGTGGTGCGCGGTTTGCCGGTCCGCACCAGCGAGGCACCCGCGGAATTGGCCAGCGCCGTGATCTGGGAAATCAGCTCGGGGCTCGCATCTTTCAACACGATTTCCGTCTGGTCCTCGATGGAAATCAAGTCGTCCAGCCGGCCTTCCTTCACCATCTTTCCTCTGCAAATGATCCCGACGTGGTCGCAAACTTCCTGCACTTGTTCCAGCAAGTGCGAACACAGGAAAACCGTGATTCCCTGCTCCCTCAGCTTCAAAATCAAATCCCGGATCTGCCGCGATCCCACCGGATCGACGCCCGCCGTCGGCTCGTCCAGAATCACTAACCGCGGCTCTTGCACCAGCGCCTGCGCCAGCCCGATTCGTTGCAACATCCCCTTCGAGTAGCCGCCGATCCGCCGGTCGCGCGCGTCTTCCAGATCCACCAGCGCGAGCAACTCACTCACCCGGTTTTCCAAAACCTTGCCCTTCAATCCGCAGAGCTTGCCGTAAAACCGCAGGGTTTCCGCGCCGCTCAGGTGCTTGTAAAAATAAGGATTTTCCGGCAGGAAACCCACGTCGTTGCGCGAATCCACCTTCAGCGAATCCTTGCCGAAAATCGCGCAGTGCCCCGCCGTCGGAGCCACCAAACCGAGCAACGCCTTCATCGTCGTCGATTTCCCGGACCCGTTCGGCCCGATCAAGCCGTAAACCTCGCCCGGCATGATCCGGATCGAAACCCCATCCACCGCCCGCAGCATTTGCTTGCGGAACGACGTCCTGAAGTCCTTCACGAGGTCCTTGATTTCAACTGCGGGAGTGATTTCAGCCATTGGCGTGCAGATACTTGAACGGCCTTGCTCCGGCTGGCAACGGACATTTTGTCGATTTTCAAACCCGGCCGGTTCCGCCCGCCGTCCCCTTCAGGTGCCTTTCCAAATTCGTCTGGCACAAATGAGTCCGGCCCGCCAACTTTCCGCAGACTGAATCGAATGTCGCTGGATCTATGAAACCCGGGGAAGATACCAAATCTCACACTGCGCGGATCCATCTGGTGTGGGCGTTCGTGTTGGTTTCATTCGGCCTGATCGCGTTTTCCGCCTACAAGCTCTCGCTCGACAGGGCGGGTGACGCTGCGTCGCGGGTCATCGACGAGAGCCGGCGCGCGGTGGCCGCGGCGACTGCCAAGGCGGAGCAATACGCCGGCCAGACCGCCGCGTTCGCCGAGCGCGCCGCGGAAAAATTCAAGACCGGCCGGATCACCGAGACCTTCCGCGCCGAGATTCCCGTTTTCAAATCCGCCGGGCTCGGCCTGCTCGAAGTCGGAACCGCCGAGGCGACCGAGACCTTCCACAAGTCCGACGTCCGGAAGGTGGCGTGGGATTGGGTCTATCTGGGCGAGACCGTGTCCGAGATCCGCGTCCCGGTCACC
The DNA here is from genome assembly GCA_041306405.1 of Verrucomicrobiales bacterium. GTDB lineage: Bacteria > Verrucomicrobiota > Verrucomicrobiia > Verrucomicrobiales > Akkermansiaceae > Luteolibacter. The sequence goes on from JBFZFJ010000354.1 coordinate 4,013, forward strand.
TACCGGTATCACTTGGATCTGGCGGGCGTCTGGGAGATCACGGTCGCGGACGGAAACTGCGTGGTGCGTGCGCCGGAGTTGCAGCCCAGCCTGCCGGTCGCGATCCACACCGACAAGCTGCAGAAAAAATCATCAAGCGGGTGGGCGAGATTTGACGCTGACGAGCAGATCGAGGAGTTGCAGATGACCATCACCCCCAAGCTCAATGCGAACGCGGCCCGCCCCGACCAGTTGAATCAAGTGAGGGAGGAGGCCCGCGCGGCGGTGGCTCGCTTCATCCGCGCCTGGCTGGTGCGGGAGGAACAGTGGATGGAAGGCAAGCTGACCTCCGTCACCGTCATTTTTCCCGATGAACCCGCCGACTCCAAGCCGCGGGCCCCTACGGTCACTTACAAAGAGCTTCCTTGAATGTGGAGCAATTTGCCGGAGCGGTGGTGATCATTGGGGAGTGGGGAACTCCTGCCACCGGGTGCTCGATGTGGTGATGCGGGAAGACCAGAGCCGGGCAAGAGCCGGCTTTTCGGCCGAGAACCTCGCCACGGTCAGACGCATGGCCATCAACCTGCCCAACCGTGGGAAAACCAAGAGGCGAGGCATCAAGGGCAGGCAACTCAACGCCTCACGGGGTCACAACTGCTTCTTCTTGCAGCCGCAGTCATGGCCGCAGCCGGATTTCTTTTTCGGGCGGGCGAGGCGGACGAGGAAGATCGTCAGGGTGACGACCACGATTCCCGCGGCGGTGAGTGTTTGCCAGTCCATGTTAGAGTCCGAGGAGTTTGCCGGTTTGGAAGACGACCAGCGACGCGGCGTAGGCGAATCCGGTCATGAACAGGAATTGTCCCGCCGCCCATTTCCACGAGCCGGACTCGCGGGCGACGACCGCGCTGGTCGGCAGGCATTGCAGCGCGTAGATGAAAAACACCAGCAGCGAGACGAGCGAGAGCGGGGTGAAAATCGGCCGGCCGTCCGGCCACTTGGAGGCGGCGAGCTGGTCGCGCAGGACGTTGCGGGTTTCCTCCTCGCTGGCGGCCTCCTCGACCCGATAGAGAATCGCCATCGAGGAAACGAAGACCTCGCGCGCGGCGAAGGAGGTGAGGATCGCGGTGCCCATCCGGCCGTCGAAGCCGAGCGGCTTGACCACCGGCTCGATCACCGCGCCGATGCGGCCCATCGCGCTGTGGGCGAGGGCTTCCGCGGGATCGGCGCCTGCGGATTTCGGATAGGTGCTGAGCGCCCAGAGCAGGATGGAAAGGCCGAGGATGAGGGTTCCCGCCTTTTTGACGAACGACCAGGCGCGGTCGACGACGTGGCGGAAGATATAGCTCCACTGCGGTTTGCGGTAGGGCGGAAGTTCCAACAGGAAGTGGCCGGGACTGACGTCATCGCCGAGCCGCCCGCGCAGCAGGCGGGCGATGACGAAGGCGGTGAGCGTGCCGAGCGCGTAGATGGCGAACAGCACCGACGCTTGTTTCCAAGTGCCTTCCTTTTCATGCAGCAGCAGCGGGATGATCAGGAAGTAAACCGGCAGCCGTGCCGAGCAGCTCATCCACGGCGCGACGAAAATGGTGACGATCCGCTCCTTGGCGGAGTCGATGGTGCGGGTGGCCATGATTCCTGGAATGGCGCAGGCGTAGGAGCTGAAAAGCGGCAGGAAGGATTTTCCGCTGAGGCCGGCCTTGGCCATCACGCCGTCCATCAGATAGGCCGCGCGCGCCATGTAGCCGGAGCTTTCCAACAGGCCGATGAACAGGAACAGCAGCAGGATCTGCGGCAGGAACATCACCACGCCGCCGACTCCGCCGATGATTCCATCGACGACGAGCGAGCGGAGGTCTCCGTCGGCCATCAGCGATTCAACCCAGGCTCCAAGCGCGCCCTGGCCCGACTCGATCCAGCCCATCGGGATTTCCGCGAAGGAGAAGATCGCCCAGAAGACGGTGAAGAAAATGGCGACCAGCGAGATCCAGCCGTAAACCGGATGCAGCAAAACGGAATCGGTTCTATCTGAAATGGTTTGTTGGTGCGCGTCCGGGCGGCGTGCCACCAGTTCGCAAAGCCGGGTGACAAAGGCGCGCCTGGCGGTTTCCGGATCGGTTCCGGCCGTGATCCAGCCAGCCTCGGATGCGGCGGGGTGGGGGAATCGCAGCGCTTGCTTCAGCTCGACGACGCCCTTTTTCGCGTTCGCCTGCATCGGGACGACCGGCACGCCGAGCTCTTCGGCGAGTTTCGCGGGATCGAGCCGGAGGCCGGCGCGCTCGGCGACATCGACCATGTTGAGGGCGATCACGCAGGGTAGGCCGAGTTCGATGACTTGGAGGGCAAGTTGCAGGTGGCGTTCGAGATTGGAGGCGTCCACCACGCAGACTACGAGGTCCGGCATTTGTTCGCCGGGAAGCAGGCCGCTGAGCGCGTCGAGCGCGACTTTTTCATCGGGGGAATTCGCCCGCAGCGAGTAGCAGCCTGGCAGGTCGAGGACGCGCAGCTTGCGGCCGTGGGGAGTGAACGCCTCGCCGGATTTCACCTCCACGGTGACGCCGGCGTAGTTGCCGACGCGCTGGTTCGCGCCGGTCAGCGCGTTGAAAAGAGTGGTTTTCCCGGAGTTGGGATTGCCGATCAGCGCGATCGTCGAAGGAGCGTCGGACATGACCATCAGCCCACGGGAGAGACCAAAACCTGCTCCGCCAGCTCGCGGCTGATCGCCATCCGGGTGCCGCAGACCGAGCAGATCAAATTCCTGCCACCGGCGAGTTTGCGGACTTGGAGCTGCTCGCAAAACCCGAGGTCGCGGAGTCGCTCGCAGCCGGGGCCGTTGAGAACCTGAATCTGCACGTCACAACCGACCCTGACCTGGTTGAGGGT
>JBFZFJ010000355.1:0-9456 GCA_041306405.1 Verrucomicrobiales bacterium
GGGCGGGGGGGGGTTGCACCCCCCCGCCACGATTTAGACGGTCGCGGAAAGCTTGAGCACTCCGACGTAAGGCAGGTTCCGGTATTTTCCGTTGTAGTCCAAGCCGTAGCCGACCACGAACTCGTCACCGATTTCAAAGCCCACGTAGTCGGCGTTGACCTCCTCGGCGCGCTCCTTGTCCTTGGCGAGCAGAACCGCGGTATGCACGGCCACGGCCCCTTCTTCCATGAGTCTTTCCGAGACCGCATGCAGGGTCCTGCCGGTATCGAGGATGTCGTCTAGCAAAAGGACATGCCGGCCCTTCACCTCCGGAAAATGGCGGTCGAGGAAATCCACCTTTCCCGAGCTTTCCACGCCGCCGTGATAGCTCGCCACGTTGAGGCACTCGATTTCGAGAATCCGCGGCACCCGCCGGAGCAGGTCCGCGGCGAAGACGAGGGCACCTTTCAGAAGAATGATTACCACCAAGGTTCCGCCCGGGAAATCCCGTTCGATTTCGAGAGCCATCGAGTCGAGGCGTTTCTCGATCACCTCCTCATCGATCAAAACCCGCTCGATATCGTTGCGCATGGACACGGGATAGAGCCTGCGGACCTGGTCGCCAAGCGGCAAAAAACGGCCTCAGCGACCGCTCTCAAACTTCAAGACCCGCTCGCCCGTGCGGTAGTAGTCCAAGCGGTCGCGGGCGTGGATTTCCAAAAACGCGGGATCTTCGCGCAAGGCCCGGTGCTCGATCTGATGGTATTCGCGATCCGCCAGAACTTTCTCCTCGCGCTCTTTGGCCAGCTTCAGCTTCGCTTCCAGCTTCTCTAACTCGCGTCGCTGCGGGAACGCCGTCGCCACCACCACGAAACCGATCGCCATGCAAAACACCACGAACACGATGCTCCCTGCCCCCCGGATCACCCGTGTACGGGCCTCCAGGCGCGTCAACTTGACACTTGCCATCGATCGTTTCGCCATCGTCTGCACCCAGAAACCCTTAATTTCCCAAGACTGTCAAGCCAACGCTGGCACTGGGGTGTCACTGAAATTGTTGGGCAGGCAAACTTTCCGGCTGAGACAGCCGCAACACATTCAAGGGGCGAACTCGACTCGCTCGTAAAGATCAGCAAGAGTTAGGCAAGCGTCGATTTCCGGCAGCGGGATGATGGCATCAAGCCCGCCATGACGCTCAATGGTAAATCCACCTTCTGGCAGACGGCGGTGGATAGTGACGGCAGCGGCCTCAGGCTCGACGAAAAGCAGGACTTTCAGCGAGGGGATCGTCAGGTAAGCGTCGCGTTTCTCGCAGAGGTCGGCACGGCGGGTGGAGTCACTGAGAACCTCGATGATGACGACGGGTTGGGTCTGGAAATGATCGGAATCCGGATTCGATTGGCAGACGACCATCGCGTCTGGATAGTAAAAGCGGGTGTGGTCCGGAAATTCGATGCGGACCTTGGTGTCGCTATTGAAGGGCTGGCAGGATTTTCCGCGGAGCTTTCCGTGTAATGAACCAAAGCAATTTCCGGCAATGTTGTTGTGCCGGATCGTCGCGCCCGCCATGGCGTGGACGGTGCCACCCAGGTATTCATGTTTCGTGTCGCTGATTTCCTCGCCTGCAAGGTAATCGCTCACGGTGATGAAATCCGGCTGTTTCAGTGCGGTCATGGCGGGACGGTAGCAGGCTGAGTGCGCGCTGGCAACCTGTGGAATGTGTTCCGGCTGTCTCAGCCGAAGAACTCCATTTGCTCGGATTCGCGCGGGTCTTCGAATCGGACGCCGACGCCTAGCAGCCGGACGGCGCGGTTGTTGCCGCGGCGCCAGGCTTCGGCGAGGAGCTCTTCGAAAACGGCGGGCTCGACGAGGTGGCCGGCGCGCTCGGCGGTGGTGCGGTGGAAGTCGGCGAATTTCATTTTCACGACGAGCGAGCGGATGACGCGGTCGGGGTGGGATTTGGCGAGGTCCTCCATGAGGCCGTCGAGCATCCCGCTCATCGGCGGGATCAGGGCGGGCAGGTCCTGGATGTTTTCGGAAAAAGTGGTCTCGCTGCTAACCGACTTGCGGGTGCGGTCGGGAGTGACGGCGCGGTCGTCAATCCCGCGGCAAAGGTGCCAGAGCTCGACGCCCCATTTCCCGAAACGCCGGGAGAGTTCGATCTGGTCGAGCTGTTGGAGATCGGCGCAACTCTCGATGCCGAGGGCGCTGAGTTTCCCGCGCATTTTCTGGCCGACGCCCCAGATGCGGCCGACGGGCAGCGCGGCCATGAAGGCGGGGATTTCCTCCTCGGCGACTTGCTTCTGGCCGTTCGGCTTGTGCCAGTCCGAGGCGATCTTGGCGATGAGCTTGTTGGACGAAATCCCGGCGGAGGCGGTGAGGCCGGCTTCCTCGAAAATCTGCGCGCGGATCTCGCGGGCGACGGCCGCGCCATCGCTCTGGAGGTGGGAGACGTCGAGGTAGGCCTCGTCGAGCGAGAGCGGTTCGATGAGTTCGGTGAAGCGGCCGAAGATGGAACGGATCTGCGAGCTAACCGCCCGGTAGAGATCGAACTGGACGGGGACGAGCACCAACTGGGGACAAAGTTCGAATGCCTTGAAAACCGGCATGGCGGAGCGGCAGCCGAATTTCCGCGCCTCGTAGTTCGCGGTGGTCAGCACGCCGCGGCGGTCGCGGCCGCCCACGCCGACCGGCTTGCCGCGCAAGGCGGGATTTTCCCGTTCCTCGATGGCGGCGTAGAAGCAGTCCATGTCGATGTGGATGATTTTTCTCAAGGTGGCGGGCGGCAGTGTCGGGTTCGGCCGCGGGTAGATCCACCGGATTATTTCGCCGCGGAGGTATTTTTACCGGAGCTGTCCGAAAGATCGACAGCGGGAAAACCTTCGGCCATAGAGTCCGTGTTTCCCGCAACCGCCCATGGCCGAAGTGATCCAATTCAACTGCCCGTCCTGCGGGACGATGCTGCGCCTGCCGCTGGCGATGGCCGCGTGCCAGGGGCCGTGCCCGAACTGCGGCCGGGAAATCATCGCGCCCGATCCAGAGCGGGGGACCGGCGCCCATGAAGCGATCGCGGAAGTGGCCGTCCCGCCGGTGGTCGGAAAACCGCGGCGGAAGCCCCCGGTTTTTTCCTGCCTGCTAACGGGAGCGTTGGGTTTCGCGCTCGGCGTCATTTCAAATCAACACTTCGCGCAAACGCCGCCCGTGACTCCTCCGGTGAAAACGGAAGAACCGTTGACCATCGCGGAACCGCCAGCCCCCGCTCCCGCGCCGCCGAAGCCCATGATCGAAAAATCTCCGGAGCCACCGGCCAAGGCTTCCGCCGCGGCGGAAATTTCGTTGCGGGCGTTTCTCGATGCCCCGGACTGGGCGGCCCGCAGCGCTTACGTGCTGTTTCCCGAAAAAGTCCGCGGCGCGATGGAAGCCTACTCGCGCGAGGCTCCGGATGGACAGACCGCTTACAAATCCATCTCGGTGAAGCACAGCTACATCGACGAGCAAAACGGCAGCACCCTGCTCATTTTCTACGTGACCACGGAAACTTTTCCCTCCGGCATTCCGGTCGCGATCAAGGAAACTCCGGGCGGCTGGCAGGTCGATTGGCAGGCTTTCGTGGAATTCCGGGACCATCTCTTCCAAAAATTTGTCGACGGTCCGGCGGACCGGACCGGGCGCTTTCATCTGGTCGCCACCCTTCCGCCGGCGGAGCGGGCCGCGAAGACGGAGAACGAGCATTTTTCTTCCTATCTCATTCAGTCGCCGGTCGACGCGAAGCCGCAGCTCGCCTTCGTGAAGAAATCCTCGGAAATCTTCACCACGTTCGAGTCCGCCACCAAGGACGGCGCGATTTTCACCCCGCTGCTCGAAGTGGCGAAACGCCAGACCGCCGACGGCAAGAGCTACCTCGAGGTGCTCAAGGTGACGGCCACCGACTGGCTGCCGCGGGAAAATTAGCGACCCGTTTGATTGGCTTGCAAGGTCGGGTGGTTCCGGATCATTTCATCCGGCATGACCCGCACCCATCGACTTCTAACACTGACCCTCGTCCTACCGCTCTCCGCCCGCGAACTGCCACCTCTGCCCGCCGAGCTCTCGGCCTACGTGCTGGCACCGGCCCCGGAAACCACCTCGCCGCTGCTCAAGAAAGGCGACCGCCTCGCGATCTGCGGCGACTCGATCACCGAGCAGAAACTCTACTCGGTCCTGCTGGAAACCTACCTGACCGCCTGCCTGCCTGAACTCGAAATCACCTGCCGCCAATACGGCTGGGGCGGCGAGCAAGCCGCTGGATTTCTCAAGCGCATGGAGAACGACGTGCTCCGCTTCCAGCCCACCATCGCCACGACCTGTTATGGCATGAACGATTTCCGCTACGTCCCCTACGACGAGGCGATCGCCGCGGACTATCGGAAAAACCAGACCGCGGTGATCGACGCGTTCCAGGGAATCGGCTGCCGTGTGGTGCTGGGTTCCTCGGGAATCATCGACTCCGCGCCGTCCTGGGTGAAGTCGGCCAAGGGCACCCAGCAGGATTTGAATCTCGCCCTCTCTCGCTTCCGCAACATCGGCGTGGAGGTAGCCAAGGCCGAGGACGTCGCCTTCGCGGATCTCTACCAGCCGATGTTGTTAGCCGATCATGCGGCGAAAAAGCAATACGGCCCGGATTTCAAAGTCTCGGGCAAGGACGGCGTGCACCCCGGCTGGGCGGGCCAGCTCGTCATGGCATACGGATTTCTCAAAGGCCTCGGCGTCAACGGCGATCTCGGCGCGGTGACTTACGACGAGGCCTCGGGCAAAGCCACCGCCGCTAACGGCCACGAGGTCATCGCCACGGAAGACGGCAGAATCACCCTCCGCAGCACCCGCCTCCCCTTCTGCGCCGGCCCCGGCCCGACCGACAAGGACGACTCGATCCGCGCGGGCCTCGCGCTGGTGCCCTTCGACGACGAGTTGAACCGTTTCATGTTCCGCATCGGATCGCCGAAGGCCGCGAGCTACACCGTCACTTGGGGCGACCAGAGCCGGGCTTACACTGCGGGCCAGTTGAAGGACGGCGTCAACCTCGCGAAGGATTTCGACAACAACCCACTGCTGCCCGCTTTCCAAAAAATCCGTGACGCGGTTTCCCAAAAGCAGGCGTATGAAACCCGCCAGATCAAGACGCTCGCCCACGGCCCGGAAGGCGCGGCGGATCTTGAGGCGACTTTCGCGCTCACCGAAAAAGCCCGCGCCCCGCTGGCAAAAGCCGTGTTCGACGCGAAACAACCCGCCGAGCACGTGATCACGATCACCGCCGCGCGCTGAAGCCGGTTTTCCGGAGTATTCAGGCTTTGCCTGTCTTCTGGAATCATTCACAAGTCCGCCATGCCGATTTTCGAAAAAGCCCGCGAACTCGCGGTGATTCATTCCTCCGCCGCCGTTATCGGCTGGGATCAGGAAACCTATCTGCCGCCCGCCGCCGCGAAATTCCGGGCGGACCAGCTCGCCTGGCTCTCCTCCCGCGCGCACGAACTCGCGACTTCCGAAGCTTGGAAAAGCGATCTCGAAGCCGCCGAGGCCACCGACGCGAGCACTGATTTCAAACTCACCGCCAACCTCCGCGAACTCCGCCGCGAGTTCGACCGTGCGACCAAATTGCCGGTCGAGCTCGTCGCCCGCGACTCGATCGCCAGCTCGCTCGCCAAGCACGCGTGGGCGGATGCCCGCGAGCGTTCGGACTTTTCCAGCTTCGCGCCGCACCTGGAAACCTTGCTCGGAATCGCCCGCGAAAAAGCGGAACTCTGGGGCTATACGAACGAACCTTACGACGCGCTGCTGGAAGGCTTCGAGCGCGGCACCAGCACCGCCGCCGTGGCTAACTTGTTCGATGCGATGCGCCCCGCAGTCAGGGAAACCGCGGCCCGCGCGGTGGAAAACTCCGCCGCCCACGCGCCAAGGTTGCCGGCTGGCCCCTACCCCGTCGCGGCCCAGCAGAGGTTCAACGCCCGCATCGCGGAAGCCATCGGCTTCGATTTCCAGGCCGGCCGAATCGACACCACCACGCATCCGTTCTGCACCACGCTCGGCCCGCACGACGTGCGGCTCACGACGCGCTACATGGAGTCGGATTTCACCTCGTCGCTCTTCGGCGTGCTCCACGAAGCGGGCCACGGGCTCTACGAACAAGGCCTGCCCGCCGAGGATTTCGGACTCCCATCCGGCAGCGCCGTTTCGCTGGGCATCCACGAGTCGCAATCGCGGCTGTGGGAAAACCACGTCGGCCGCTCGCGGACGTTCTGGGAGCAATGGTATCCCGCCGCGCAGGAGAGCTTCCCGCAGCTCGCAGGATTTCCGTTGGAGAAATTCCTGCGCTACCTGTGGCGCGCCGAGTTCTCGCCGATCCGCGTCGAGGCGGACGAGGCGACTTACGACCTGCACATCCTGCTCCGTTTCGAACTGGAGCGGCGGATGGTCAGCGGCAGCCTGAAAGTCGCCGCCGTGCCCGCCGCGTGGAACGAGCTGTTCCGCGACCTGTTCGGATTCGCGCCCAAGGACGACCGACACGGCTGCCTGCAGGACATCCATTGGTCGATGGGCGGGCTCGGTTATTTCGCGACTTACACGCTCGGCAACATCAACTCCGCCCAACTCTTCGCCGCCGCCCGCAAGGACCCCAGCGTCGCCGCCGCGATCGACCGCGCCGACTACCTCCCCCTGCTCGGCTGGTTGAGAAAATCCGTCCACGCCCACGGCGCGACGCTCGACCCCGCGGAACTCATCCGGCAAGCCACCGGCAGCCGGCCGACGACCGACGCCTACCTCGTCCATCTCAAATCCCGCTATCTCTGAGATCCGGGAGGCCGGAAATCAGAGACTGACACGCAGGCGCATGAATTTCTTCGGGTCCGTGCCGCGGGGGATCGAAGCGCTGCGCGCGTTACCGTTCGGAACAATGGTGATTCCGTTTGTCTGCCATTCAGTCAGGTTTGTGGACCACTCCGGTTGATAGACCACATCAGTCCGCGGTGCCTGATAGTTCAATACCAACTCGCCGCCCGCGAGCTGCAATGCTGGCAGCCCCGCTTGTGGATTCGCCGCTTGGGGTTCGATCCCAAGACTATAAGCCAGCAGATTTCCGATGCCGACACCGTAGGGATCAGCGCTTGGCTGGGCGTTCGCTCCGGTCAATCCATGTTCCGTGAGCCAGAACTCGAAGGTCTGGTTCACGGTGACCGGGAGATTGCCCGTGACCGTCGAAGTGCCGGAACTGGTGATGGTAACGGATAACAGGTAGGTTCCGGATTTACTGAAGCTTGCAGCGGTGTTTTTTGCGGCGTTGGTTCCGTTCACGCTGAATACCACCGGCGCGGGAGGAGTCCCGATCACCCCCCAAGTATAGGTCAGGCCCGCCTCCCCGGCTTCGGTCGCCGCCGTCACGGCGAGTCCGGCGCTTCCCTGGGTGACGGGGTTCGGAATGGCTGCAGGGCCGCTTAGGATGGTGATCCCCGCGAACTCATGGGCCCCGATGTCATAGGCCCCGCCCTGCGGCAAGGTGTTACCATAAAAATCCCGCGATCCGGGCGACACGCCGAAGAGCGCGAAGAGATCCAGGCCGGTGTTGATCATCGGCGAAGTGGAATTCAAGCGGTAGGCGCTCGGTTGGTTGAGTAGCGCTGGGTTGCCAATCGTGCCACCGTTCCCGGGACTGCTGAGCAGCGGGTCCACTGTAGAACCGGTGTTGGCACCGCCGAGTTTCTCCTGCTGGGTCGCACTTCGCCATGCCGCGAGCGTGGAATAAGTGCTTGTGCCCCATTTCATGGCAAAGGCCGCACCACTGGACCAGTAGTTGTTTCCTTGGAACAACAGACTGCCGGCGGTTTCCCCCTCGGATTGGAGGACAACGTTCTCTCGCTCAGCTACGGAAACATCATCAGGCGCAATGTGGAGGACAACTTCGGATTGATGCCCGAATCGTTCAACACATACCAAATCGTCAAGTCCGGCGACGTCATTCTCCGGCTAACCGATCTTCAAAACGACAAGCGAAGCCTGCGAGTGGGTCTCGCCAAGGAAGGCGGCATCATTACCTCTGCATACCTGAGCCTTCGTGGAAAATCGGATGTCGACCCATCCTATCTTTATCAACTTCTTCACAGCTACGATACGACCAAAGTGTTTTACGGCATGAGCGGCGGGCTGAGGCAATCGATGAAGTTTGAAGACTTTAGGAGATTGCCAGAATCAAACAGAAGCTGAGGAGCCGAAAAGGCGCTATAAAGACTGGACCATTTTACCACCACTGCCAGTGACACCCGCGTTGCGCGACCAGAGCTAGGCTTTGAAGCGCTCGGAAACCGCGGGCCAGTTGACGATGTTCCACCAGGCGGCAATGTAGTCGGGGCGGCGGTTCTGGTAGTGGAGGTAGTAGGCGTGCTCCCAGACGTCGAGGCCGAGGAGCGGGGTGCCGAGGTCGGCGTCGGGGACGAGGCCGTTCATCGCGGGATTATCCTGATTGGCGGTGCTGGTGATCTTGAGCTTGCCGTCTTTGACGATGAGCCAGGCCCAGCCGGAACCGAAGCGCTTGGTGGCGGCCTCGCCGAAGGATTTCTTGAAGGCGTCCATGGAGCCGAACGCGGCGGCGATGGCGGCGGTTAGTTCGGCGGAGGGCTTGCCGGATTTTCCCGCCGGGGCGAGGGTTTTCCAAAAGAAGTCGTGGTTCCAATGTCCGCCGCCGTTGTTGCGGATGGTGGTGCGGAGGGCTTCGTCGCCGATGGTGGGAAGGCTGGCGAGCAGTGATTCGAGCGGTTGCTTGGCGAGCTCGGGCGCAGTGGCGAGGGCGGTGTTGAGATTGTTGATGTAGGCGGCGTGGTGCTTGCCGTGGTGGATTTCCATGGTCCGGGCGTCGATGTGCGGCTCCAGCGCGTCGAACGCATACGGCAGGGCGGGAAGCTTGTGGACCGGGACGGTTTGCGCGCTGGCGGCGTGGGGAAGCAGGGCGGCGGTGGCGGCGAGGGTGCCGAGTTTCACGAAATGACGGCGGTCGAGGGGGTGTGAATTTTTCATGGTCGGACTAGCTAAGCGGGGCGGGAGGAAAATTCAAACCCTGATTCAAATGGCTTCGCGGGCGAGGGCGGCGGCACCGATGGTCCCGGCCTCGTGGCCGAAGGCGGCGGGCAGGATCCGCAGGTGGTCTTTGAAAGGACCGGAGAGCTGCGCCAACAGGTTCGCTTCGAAGGATTTGAAAAGGAGCTCGCCGGCACGGGCGACGCCGCCGCCGATGACGATGGCTTCGGGATTGAGGAGCCAGCAGCAGTTCATGGCGGCGGTGGCGAGCATCCTGCCGATTTGGTCCCACTGGGCGAGGGCGACGGGATCTCCGAGGTGGGCGGCGGCGGCGAGGGCGGCGGGTGAGCACTCGTCGAGGGCTTTTTGAATGCCAGCCGCGAGGTAGGCGTCGTGGGCCATCGCGGTGATCTCGCGATTTCCGACATAGTCTTCCAG
>JBFZFJ010000356.1:0-7762 GCA_041306405.1 Verrucomicrobiales bacterium
TTCCCGAGCGCCTCGTTGGCCGCCTTCACGAACGACCAGCCGCGGTCGAGATTGGTGAAGGTCTTGAACTCGCCGGGCCGCAGGAACTCGATGCCCCAGTTTTCCACACACGATCCCGCGATGCCGGCTTCCTCGTAAACCCGCAGGTGGAGTTTCACGTTCTGGGCGACTGCCGCGTCGAATTCCGCACCGGTGCGGGGCTGATCCGCGCTCATCCACTCTTCGATGGAGGTCGAGGAAACGAAGCGGACGCCGTGGCTGATGGCGACCTTGACCGACGGCACCAACTGGGCGACCACCGCGTTTTCGTCAGCCGGATTCATCGGGTTCGCGCCGCCGACCATGATGATGAAGTGGACTTCCAGATCCAGCGCCTGGAGGCCTTGGACCATTTCCGCGACATCCGCCGCATCGGCAAAGGCGAAGTAGGAGATCTGCACGATGCTCATCTTGACCGGGGAAATCGCACAGAGCCCCCTCATCCCGGAGACGACCCGCAGCACGCCGTCGGCATCGCGGGGGAATTTGCCGTTCTCGTCGGGCAGCAGGCCGCCGACGAATTTGAGATGAGTCGGCACGACGCCGAGCTGGACATTGGTTTTGAGAACGATTCTGGCGGGCATGCGCGGAGTAAAATCGGAGGAATCCGCCGGGGGAAGTTTGAAATTCACCGATTCCGCCTCAAGCGGTCAGCCGCAGCCCAAGGATTCGCGGGCGGAGGTCTGCGTCATGGCAGCGCCTTGATGAAAAGATCCTTGTAGTGAACCACGCTCTTCGGATCGTGCCCCTGAATCGCGATGATGCCTTCTCCCAGTTTGCGACCGGGCATGTTGGAGAGCTTCTTGGCCGGATCCCAGTCCTCGGGCTGCGTCCAATCGGTGGTCACCTTGCCGTTGATCGAGATGACGATGTGCCTGCCCTCGACCTTGATCGCATAGTCAAACCATTCGCCGTCTTTGTTAGGAGCGTTGTCCATCACGTCGGCGACGGCGTAGAGTCCGCCGGTCTTCTTGCGGTCGGTGTGGGTCGCGTTGACCTGGCACTCATAACCCGCGCTCGGCCAGCCTTTCTCTTGAAACCGGGTGTGGAAATAGATCCCACCGTTGGAGCCCTGTGTCGTTTTGACCTTCGCCTTGAACTCGAAGTTCTTGAACTTCGCATCGCCGTCCGCGCCCACGTAGAACAGGTGCGCGCGTCCTCCGCTGACGATGAGTTCGCCGTCCTTTGCGCTGAACACGCCGGCAGGTTGATTCTCGGTGGCGGCGTTGGACTTCCAGCCGCTCAGGTCCTTGCCGTTGAACATCGATGTCCAACCATCATCGGCGGTTGCGGTGGCGGTGCATAAGACGGTTGCCAATACGGAGAGTAATTTGAATTTCATGACGACGCAAAAGCTGGGGTGGGCTCTTGTGGCTGTCAAGGCACGTCCTCGCGCGGTTTCAATACTCCTCTTCCTCATCCCCCGGCACCGGCGGGATGATGTCCTCGCGCATCAGCAGGCGGCGGAGGTCGAGGTCGTCCAGCAAATCACCCGGCGTGTCGCGGACGATGGCGGCGTAAGGCGTGATCCGGTCGAGCTCGGCGATCGCGCAATGGACCATCGAGGAAATGATGTCGCTGTCGAATTTCTCGCGCTCGAAGAGATTGGTGATGCGGAAGACGAGGAACTCGCGGTCCAGGTCATACTCGAAGCCGCCGAGTGTTAGCGGCTTGTTGGCGCGGGCGAGGAGTTCAAGGACTTTGGACAAATGCTCTTCATCGAGATGGAGCGGCGACTCGGAAACGATGACCAGCGCGTTCAACTGCGGATACGCCTGCGCGATGAGATCGATCCGCGTGTGGTGGGCGTCGAAGCCGGCGCGGAGGACGTCGCGGCCATCGACAAGTTCGCAATGCCAGCCGTTCTGGCCGAAGGCTTCTTCCACCGTGAGGATTTGTCGGGAATGGGTGCGCATGTGGTTTTCAGCCGTTGGGGCTGGCGGGAGATAGCCGTCCGAGCACGGCCTTGGCAAGCAAGCTCCGCCGGTCCGCGCGAATCGGCGTGAGCGAGAGATGGATACCCGAGGTTTTTTCGGGATCATGATGCAGGGTCAGCCGCGTGGATTTTTCGTCCACCTCCGCGTGGTGGATTTCCTGCCAGGTGACCAGCCGCATCCCGGCGGCGGGCCGGAAGAACGGGAAAATCTCGATCCCCAGCGGCGTTAGAATCAGGTAGGCGTGCCGCGTCAGCCGCACGGCCACGCGGGCCATGACGAGCGCGAGAACCAACGGCACCGCCGCCCACGCCGGATGCGGCAGCTCGGGATTGATGTCGCGGTAAATCGACGTCGCCAGCATCGTGATCCCGACGGATGCGGACACGGCCGCGGTCATCCAGAACAAGCCGGCCTGCCCGGACCGCGTGAATCGCAGTTCTTTCTCGGGAGATTGAATCGTGGCCGCCATGGTCTGGCGGTTAGTCCGTCATCGCCATCACGGCGCGTTCCGCCTCGGTGAGCTCCGTTTCGAAACTGGTGAGGTCGAAGCCGCGCTCCTCAAGCACCGACGCGCTCTCGCAGGAACCGATCAGGGCGACCATTCGCTCCAGCCCGAAAAGCGAAGCGCCTCCCTTGCAGCGATGCAGGTCGTCCCGAATTTGTTTGAAATTTCCCGCTTCCAGCTGCGCCATCCAGCCGGTCATTTGGCGGCGGGTGTCATTGAAATAATCGAACGCCAGTTCGCGCAGCCCGGCTAAATCGCCGTGGGCCATTTTCAGAAAGTTCGCCGGGTTCATGGGTGCTGGATCGCTGTTCACTGCGGGCAATCTAGGTCACAGTCAGGCCGGTCCTTGAAGTCAATAATCGCGTAGTGTTCAAATGCTCAACCCGACTGCCGGAGTTCCGCTTCCAGTTGCTTCACCAGATCGTCCCTGCCGGTCGCTTTCGCCAGGTCAAGCCGCAGTCGAAGGGCTTGGGGGTGTCTCAGTTCGTCATGATCCATCGCGCCGATCCACTCGCCGGCCGCCGGGTAGTCGCCGATGGCAAACGCGCCTTCCGCCTGCGCCAAAAGCGACGGCTCCTCGCCGTCCAGCGGCTTTTCCCGGTAAACCGCGAATTTGGCGTGCTCGGGCAAATCTTCCGGCACCTGGGGTCCGGCCACTTGCTCAAGATACACGAAATCATCGCCGTCCTTCCGCTGTCGCCAGTGGTTCAGCGAAATCACCGTCACCAAGCCGAGAATCGCGAACGACGCCTCCATGAAAAATGGCGTCGTCATGATCCCGATCATCGTTCCCACCCACTCGCCCAGAAGGCCGGGCAGCAGCCGCCAACCCATCAAAAGGCCCGTCACCACCACGGTCAGCACCACCAGAATGCCCACTCCGATGGCGACTTGCTTCACCCGTTCGTCCTTCGTCCGCTCCATTTGCGGCGGCAACTTAGTCATGGCGAATCGAAAACCCAATCCTCTAAATTCATAAAATATTTCGTAAAGCTTGATTATTTTAAAAAATTAACCATGTTTGCGCCGTCGTGTTCGGAATTTTCAAAATGAAAGCGCTGTTGATCGGGATGTTCCTCGCATCCCCGGCCTTCGCGGTGTGGACATTCCGCAGCTCGGAAGCGCCTGTTCCCAAGCGGGAAGTGCGCGCGGTTCCCTTCAATCCGGCGGTTCCGCGGCCGGAAGCTGTCGTCCGCGTGCCGGTGGAAGTGATCGCCAAGGGCAGCGCCCCGCAGTTGGTCTATGTCGAAGTCGGCAGCCAGGCGGTTCCCGAGCCGGGAATGTTTTCCCTGCTCGCCTTGACCACTCTTCTCCTCGTCTTCCGCCGCCAGCGCGGATAGGCGGCGAGCCGGGAGGCGGTGAAGCGGAGCGGAACCGGGGGGGCGGGAACCGCCGCCCGCCTGGCCGTGTGGGGTGAGGTGGCCGGAGGATGCGAGTGATAACGAGCCTAACTTGCGGCTGGCGCGGGAGCTGCACAGGCCGGAGGGCACTTGTGACTGCGTCGGGTAATGCTGCCGAGGGTATTCCCCGAGGGAACATCCGGGGAGGGAGGGACCCGCTTGCGGGAGGCACCCGGACCGAGATGCAGCATTACCCCGCGCACGTCACATGTTCCCGTAGGACTAGCAGCTCGCGTGACAGCCGCCAGCGGCATGTTTGGCGGTGCGGAGCGACGATCTTTAGGAGGTGGGTTTTGCCTTGCGCAGTTTTAACCAAGTAACGAGTGCTAAAGCGAAAATGACAACGGAACTCGCGATGAGCCACCACGGGAAAGGAACTGGTTTTTCAGTAATGGCGTCAGATGATTTGCTATCGATAGGAGACCGAGATTTCTCAGGCCGTTCAAGAGAAGTGTCTTTTCTCGATTGATCGTCTTGAATTTTTGGTTGAGGCGAATCACCAATCTTTACCGCTAAAGGCCCTGAGCCGTTTTTGGCGTATGCAAAGTCATCAGGAGCAAGGCCGAGTACGGCATCTCTCGCTGATTCAGCATGAGGAAGATAGCCTGGACATTTATCTTTCATATACTCAACTAGTGCGTTCAGTAACGGAATGAGAAGTTCTGCCTTTGTCTTGAGTAATCCAGCGGTTCTTAGTGCTGATTCATAGAAAGTGATAACATCTTCTGGATCGTTACTATTAGGTTTCCTTTCGAGAATAAATTTGGCGTTTGAGATGAGAAAATCTTCCCAGTCGGTTATTTCATAACTATACAGACTTTGGGCATATCGAACTTTTTCGTTTTCAGTTTTCGCCGTTGACATCAATTGCCGCATGACATTTTTGTCCTGTTCCGAAAGCAACCGATGCTCGTGCAAAAGTTTCACTGCTTCACCTGTAGCACGAGGATTTGATGTCGATATGTATTTTCGAATCTCAGAAGCAAATTCTTCTGTAGGCTTGGCGAAGTCCAATATGCTGCGTGCTTGAGTCGAAGAGCGTTCCCTTGTCTTTCTTTCTTCCATCGCCACGAACAAAAGTTCTTTAGCATAAGGCTCTAAAATCTTTCCCCATTTTTCGATGACTGCGATTCTGGCATCGGATGGATGCGCCCAATCTTTCGACTCAGCTGCGAGAATTTCTTGATTGATAGCAAAGGCTAGTCCCTGAATACGATTCCCAAGTTTTTTATCGGCTTCCCAACTAAGGTCTCGATTCTTGACATCACTTCGGATCGCTTCCAAATACGATTTTGGATTTCCCCAAATTTTCAGAACTTCTTCTCTTTCTTGGGCAAAAAGAAAGGCATTGAACGCTACTAATAAAATAATTATTGAGAGGATATTTTTCATAATAACAGGATATCGTCTCATTGAGTAATAGTGTCAGACCTTCCAATGTTTATGGCATTGTTATCATCAAGAGAACTTGGGCCTGGGTAAGCACTAGCCGCAGGAGAGACATTATGAATCGGTTTATAAGTTCCGTTTGATTGAATGACGATAATTTCGTAAGCTGGGTAACTATCATGACTACCTCCGAACTGAATTGTTGGAAGTAGGGGATCTGCTTCCGAATCAATCTTCACCCACATATCCCAATGAATATCGGCAGTGGCCCACGTTGTGCCCCAAGGCATTGCGCCATCTTTCCCTGCGGCTTCGATATGAAGCTCTGTCACCCTACTGGCTCGCGCACCTTGGCGATAGTCTTCGATTGTGATGGGAGGTTTTCCAGCGGCACTCGCCCCCCCCCCTAAAGACATAAACCCTTTTTTCAGCGAAATCTCGGCAGCGTTTACAGACGTTGCTTTTACGTAATGATCAGAAGAAGGTGCCGTCCAAAGTTTCCGCCCAGATGCAAGATCGTAAGAAGGATGTAAGTCTTTATAGGGCGTTAAAATGATTTTCTGACAGACTCGAAATGGAGCGTTATCAAAGAGGTCATGTGTGGGGTCACCGGGAACACTGCTAGGTTCTCTATCAGTTGAGTAACGATTTCTGAACGCTGGTGAGGCAGGACGTCCATTACTTCGTGGAGAAGTGAACGCATGTAAATCCCCTTTGACTACTTTGCCTGCCATTGGGTTAACTAGATTGAGTTCTACGGGAATTTCTTCTGCCTCGGACCATGCATAAGGAATGAAAGCCTTCACTTGGATCAGAAACTCGCTTTGCACGATGGTGCATTTCACTGAATCACCATCCACCCAAGCATTGTTGACTTTGACCTGCATTGTCACCTGTTCACCGCCACGGGAAACACTCTTTTTCAAGCCGTGGAAGAATAACGCGGTGTCCTGTGTCGCATCGAATTCAGTCTGCTCACTAACGACTTCCTGCGTTCTGGCTTCATCGCGATAGATCTTATAACGATCAGCCCCGTTGAATTTAAGACGAGTTTTCCATGTGGATTGCGCTCCTGAGATTGCATGGATTTTCACCTTGGTTTTTGGCGTCACATCGCTTGTTGCATCAGATGGATCCTCGAGTCGCTGGACTGAGACAAAGCCACCATCGTCAACGTCTTCTTTCACATCCGTCAACTCCCCCGTTACAGGATGAACGATGTCTAAGTCCACAGGGAGGAGGCCGACGATCACAGTGCTAGGAAGAGTTCCGTCACTGATATTCGTCGCGGTGAGTTTGACTGTCACCGTGACATCGGCATTCGGTGGAGCATGGATTATTTTGACTTGCTCAACGTGAACCGGAGGGGAAGGACCAAAGCCATTCAATGTCACTCCATTGATTTCGTCGATGACCCAGTCATCATGACGGTCATTCACATAAAGGCTTCCCGTGATGGCATCGCCCGTCGAGGGGGTGATTTCCCATTCGAGCAAATCATCCCATACGGAGGGTGTGCCGGTGTATTCCGGGTATTCATCGCTCGTTACGCCCACAACTACCAAACGGCTTTCGCCCTTTTTTATCGTATAGGTCTTAGTTGCGGTTTTTGGCTCATCTACGGGATTGTCTCCAGTGATTGTATGCCAGGCACCGGCGGGAGTATCGTTGGGGTCGTCAGGATCGCTTCCCGCGTCGGCCTCGTCGGCGTTGCTGGATCCATCGCCGTCACGGTCATCCGCTCCGTCGGGGAGGTTGTTGTCGTTTTCGTCCGCATCGTTCGGGTCGAATCCATGGGTGCGCTCAAAGCCGTCACGCAATCCGTCGCCGTCGGTATCCGCGCTTAGCGGGTCTGTCGCACCGCTTGCTGTCAAGGGAGGTGGTGGTGAGATTTCGGCGATGTTTGATAATCCATCGCCATCGAAATCGGCAGTTTCAAGTGTCTCGTTGGGCCCTGCGAGTTGGTCCGTGTATTTGAGTCGGAAGAAGCCTTTGTCAGCGGTGCCATCGACTTCGTAGCTGATTTCCTCGTTGTTGCCGCTTTCGATGATGGGTGCCCAGGTCCATTTCGCGAGCGGGTTGCTCGTGTCGGAAACTTGGACGAAGTAACTGCGTCCAATGTGGCCGTGCCAGCGGAGGAATTTGTCACCGGCTGGGACAACGAGGAGTTCGGAGGATTGATCGATGCCGGGTGGCTGGGCAGTGAGTGGAAAAGCCGGGATTATGAGGAGGAGAAGAACAGGAAGATGTTTCATATAAGATCGATGGAACGGCTTACCTGATCGTGGCTTCGGGCCGTGGATTGGCGAGGTAGCGGCTGCCACGGTGCGGTTTTAGCCAAAACGTCTCGTCGCGTGGCAAAACCGGATGGGCATCCGCCCATGCGGCGGCGGCGGCTTGGTGGCGCGCCCGGTCCGCCTGAAAAACGGTGAGCCGGACTTTTTCGTTGGCGATGAGATCGCGGAGAAGGGTGACGGTGGCAGTGCCGACAG
>JBFZFJ010000357.1:0-5730 GCA_041306405.1 Verrucomicrobiales bacterium
GCCCTGAGCAGTAACTTCGCCCATCTGCAATCGCACGATGAGCAACTTCTGCGCCTCGGAATGCTCGCGGAACGCTATTTCGCCGACGATCCGAACACCTGTCTCCTAAAACTCCGGCAACTATCCGAAGTCCTCGCCCAGCTCGTAGCCTCCAACGTCGGCATCCTGGACCGCCCCGAAGACGGCCAATACGAACTCCTCAGCCGCCTTCGCGATCACGGCATCCTCCCCTACGAGATTCACCAACTCTTCGGCGAAGTCCGCCGCACGGGAAATTCCGCCAACCACGCGCTCGCCGGCGACCACCGCACCGCACTGGCGATGCTCAAGATCGTCTGGCAGATCGGTGTCTGGTTCCACCGCACGTTCAAGGACGCGAATTTCAAGTCCGGCTCGTTCATCCCGCCCCAGCCACCGGCGAACGAAACCCAGGAACTCCGCACCGAGTTGGAAACCCTCTCCAGCGAGCTGGCACAATATCAGTCCGCCCACCACGAGAAAGCCCAGCAGCTCGACGCGATGGAAGCCGAACTCAAAGCCGCCAAGGACGAGCAGACCTTCTGGGAAAACCTCGCCGCCGAAGCCGAGGCGGAAAAAATCACCCTCCAGCGGCGTCTCGCCGCCAAACAGGAAGCCGCCGCCACCCAGCCAGCGAAAGCGGTTGCCTCCATGGTCACGGCCTCCGCCAAGGCCGCCACCCACCTCCATCTCGACGAAGCCGAGACCCGCCTGCTGATAGACGACCAACTCCGCCAGGCCGGCTGGCTCGCCGATTCCGTAAATCTCCGCTACTCCAAAGGCACCCGCCCCGAGAAAGGCAAAAACATGGCGATCGCCGAATGGCCCACCGAGAGCGGTCCGGCGGATTATGTCCTCTTCGTCGGCCTCACCCCCATGGCCCCTGTCGAGGCGAAGCGGAAAAACGTCAACGTCTCCGCCTCCCTCGTCCAAGCGAAGCGATACAGCCGCGGCTTCAAGCCCTCCGAGGAAACTCAAATCCACCCGCAGAACTGGGGCGCGAAGGAGGAATTCCGCCTACCCTTCGTCTTCTCCACCAATGGCCGCCCCTACCTCCGCCAATTGGAACCCCACAGCGGCATCTGGTTCTGCGACCTCCGCCGCCCGGACAATCTCAGCAACGCGCTTCAAGGCTGGTACACCCCCGAAGGACTCACCGCCCTCCTCAAGCGCGACGAAGACGCCGCCCATTTGGCGTTAGCCAAAGAGACCTTCAATTACGGCTTCACTCCCCATTTCTACCAGCGCCTGGCCATTCTCGAAACCGAAGGGGCGATCTCCCGAGGAGTCCGCGAAATCCTGATCGCCATGGCCACCGGCACCGGCAAAACGAAAACCTGCATCGCCCTCATCTACCGGCTTCTCAAGACCAAGCGTTTCCGCCGCATCCTGTTCCTCGTGGACCGCTCCGCCCTCGGCGAGCAGGCCGCCAACTCCTTCAAGGACACGCGGATGGAAAACCTCAACACCTTCGCCGATGTCTTCGGCATCAAGGAAATCGACGAACAAAAACCCGATTCCGAAACCGCCGTCCACATCGCCACCATCCAAGGCATGGTTCAGCGCGTGCTCTATCCGTCGGAAAACAATCCGCCGCCCGCCGTGGACCAATACGACTGCATCATCGTGGACGAGTGCCACCGTGGCTATCTGCTCGACCGCGAGCTTTCCGAAACGGAGATGACCTTCCGCAGCTTCGACGACTACGTCTCAAAATACCGCCGCGTGCTCGACTACTTCGCCGCCGTAAAAATCGGCCTCACCGCCACTCCCGCACTGCACACCACCGAGATTTTCGGCGCGCCGGTTTACACCTACAGCTACCGCGAAGCCGTGATCGATGGGTTTCTCGTGGACCACGAGCCCCCCTTCAAAATCAGGACCGAGCTTTCCGAACAAGGCATCGTCTGGAACGCCGGCGACGAAGTCCAAATCTTCAAAAGCGACACCTCCGAGATCGAGCTGCACACCACTCCCGATCAAATCACCATCGAGATCGAGAACTTCAACTGCAAGGTCATCACCGAGCCGTTCAACCGCGTCGTCTGCGAATACCTGGCCCAGGAAATCGACCCCGCCGCCCCCGGCAAAACCCTCATCTTCTGCGCGACCGACGTCCATGCCGACCTCGTCGTCAAACTCCTCAAGGAAGCCTTCAAAGAACAATACGGCACCGTGGACGACGACGCCGTCATCAAGATCACCGGCACCGCCGACAAGCCGCTCAAACTGATCCGCCAATACAAAAACGAGATCTATCCAAACGTCGCCGTCACCGTGAACTCACCCGCCAGCAGCTCCGTGAACTCTTACTCACACTCAACAATGCCGGCTTCTCCGAGACTAACCTCGCCGCCGCATGGAAGCAGACCACCAATCAGGACATGGCGGCCAGCATCATCGGCTACATCCGGCAGGCCGCCCTTGGCGATCCGCTCGTCCCCTTCGCCCAGCGGGTGGACGGTGCCTTGCAATCCATGCTCGCCTCGCGGTCCTGGACCACGCCCCAGCGCGATTGGTTGAAAAAGATCGCCGCCCAGACCAAGGCCAACCAACTTGTGGACCGCGCCTCCCTCGACGAAGAGCACCTCATCTTCAAACGCGAAGGCGGCGGTTTCCCCCGCCTCAACAAGCTCTTTGACGGTCAACTCGCCCAAGTGCTTTCCCAGTTCAACGACACGGTTTGGCAGCAGGGAGCTTGAGAGTGGATGGCGCGCATGAAATTTCTGGATAAAAACCCCCAATCCCCTAGTCTATACCCATGAAACCATTCGAGGAAATCGTCAAATTCATCGCCGATACCGCAGGGGCGGAAAAACTTGCCGCCTTCAAGCCGTCGAGCGCAGCGGAGCAGCGCGTCGCGGAACTTTTGACGAAGCAACAGGATGGTTCCCTCAGCCCAAAGGAATCCGAGGAACTCCAGCTCTTCGTTCAGTTGGATCATGTCATGAGCCTTGCCAAAGCCAAAGCCCGCGCTCGTAACCGCTCGTCCGCTGCGTGAGCGAGGCCGTTTCAACCCGCCTGCGCCGCCTCGTTTTCGAGAGGGCGAGCGGCCTTTGCGAATATTGCCTGATTCATCAGGACGACGCGCATTTCTCCTTCCATGTGGATCACATCGTCAGCCGTAAACAACGTGGCCCCACCACTTCTGCCAATCTGGCACTGGCCTGCTTGCGTTGCAATGTCGCCAAAGGCACCGACCCCGGAGCGTTCATCGGCCGCCCACGCCGACTGGTCCGGGTTTTCCATCCGCGCCAGGACCGCTGGACGGAACACTTCCGGCTCGCCGCCGCCCGCATTCATCCGCTAACTGATGTCGGCGAGGCCACCGTCCAGTTGTTGAACCTCAATGCGGGTGATCGCCTCCTGCTTCGCCGCACCCTTATCAAAGCCGGTCGCTACCCTTCGCTGGAGGCCCTCGCCTACCTTCGCGATTGATCCTCTCTTCCCACGGCGGCATCACCCGCGAATATCCGGCGAATGAACAGAAACGGATCGATCTGATGATTGATACCGAGACCTTCACCATTGGCATTGAAAAAAAATATCCCACTGGGAGGCTAATGACTTTGAGAATTACGCCAGTGTGATCAATGCGCTTGGTAATAACAAGACCGCACTCAAGGCAGTGCTCTGTCTCCGCACCCTGCCGAATGAAACGCAGCCAAGGGGTGGCTTCATCCGCCACACCTATGCCGATCTTTGGAAGCACGTTCGCTCTCTACTCGGCCACCACCTGTTATCGGCCTCTCCCAAATGGATCACCTGCCTAACTGAATTATTGACAACACCTGCCCGACTTTCTGGCGAAACCCCGGATGAAAGAGAAGTCACCGAATTCTTCATGAAAAATCACGAGCTCATCGATCAACTCGTCAATGATCGCCAACAGCTTCTGAACCGCATGGCCGCCCGACTGAGAAGCATCGAAGGACAAGTCAAAGAAGCTCCCGAGTTTGCCAAGTATCGGAAGGCCCGAGGCCTCTGTGGCACCAGCATCCTCGCGTCCCACTTCGAGATTCAAGCGCGCACGATCGGCATGGATCTCGCGGTGGACATGACCGGTTGGAAACTTCAATTATGGGACAATGGGCCAGCACCTTACGACATCCTGCACCGACTTGCGGATTCCAAACCCATGCAGGAACGCTTCCCCCAGATCACTCTTGATGGGAACTTCAAGATTTTACAACAATGGGACCTCCATGTCGATGAAATGCAACTGCTGCAAGCTGTAACCAGCGGCTACGCGGCTCTGATTGACGCCGGTGATTCTCTAATGTTTAGGAGCGAATAGTGAACAAAGCGGACATGTGTGCGAGATTTGTCCAGCACCAGACCACAAAGATTGTTATCTATGCAGCTTGGTTTCGTGAGGATCTTCTTTCGTTCCAAAAATACTGCTGCACCGACTTTGGCGAAAATGATGGTGTCAGCGGGAAAAGCGGTAGCGCCAAGCTGTTTTCTGATCCCCTCGGAAATCCAGTTATTGGAATCGAACATGAAGGTTTCGTTGCCTTCGTTGTTCATGTCAGAAACCTTATAGAACGGATAGCCACTTGCGGTTTCGCCCTGAAATCTTAGGGGAAATCCATTCCCACCCCGGAAGCGACCGATGTCTCCAGCTTTTACGGATTCCCACTCCACCGGGATCACGCCGACCTCGGTCTTTTTGTAGCCGGGTGGCACGTTGGGAACGCCAAGCCCCAGCTTGGCGTGTGGGGTTTTCGCGCCGAGCTGGGGCTCGGCGTTCCCGGGGGCGGTGGTGCTCATGGCTGATCCTCCTTTTGCTGTGGCAGTTGTTTGAGCATGCGATCGAAGTCGGATTCGAAGAGGCGATCCTGGGAACCGGGGTCAGGGTGCAAATCTTGACAAAAGATTGGTGATGACAACTTCCGTGGCCTGCAAGTGAACGATCCGGTGGAGCAATACTCGCTGAATTCGATTTCCGGCAAATTTTCCGGGCTGCACCTGCGGTGCATCGAGTATGTGGGATTCAAGATCATCGACCCGTCGGTGGATCTCGGGTTCGATCTATCCGCGGAGTATGCCGCCGCGTGTGAGGTGCATGGGAAGTGAACATCGAACGCCCGACATGGAACGTTGGAGCGCGGGGGAGAGGAGAGTAGCCTCCGGCGGGAGAGGGTGAGGTGCGGCGGTCATAGACGCGCCGCTACAGGGTCCATGCACGGAGCGAGACGCTCCGGCAACGGACTGGGGCGAGACGCCAGCAGCTCCGTGAACTCCTGCTGGCACTCAACAACGCCGGCTTCTCCGAAACCAATCTGGTCGCCGGGTTCCCGCAATGAAACCATTTGCCGCCGCTGGCGGCTGAGACAGCCGGAACACATTCTCCCCGCGTGCCCTTATTTCGCGAAGCCTTGGGCTTTCGGCCCTACCGCGATTTGAAGATCAAGGCGCTCGGCCGGTCGTCAGGCCGGACGGGATTGTTCAATCAAGGGGTTGCGTTGCCGGGGATTTCCGGCAATTCTCCGCCGCTTTGTGGAATTTCAAGTGAATGACGGCCTTTCTTTTCAGTTGTGACCATGCGACCTGCGCGGTGCCGGAGGCATATCGGGAGATTTTCCGCGGGTCTGAGGATGCTCTGACTTCGACCGAGGGCTGGGAGCCGGGATCGTTGAATTTGTCCCAGGGCTTCGCGATGAAATTCCGAACGCCGCTGGTTCACGGCGACGTGACGCGGCTGCTGAT
>JBFZFJ010000358.1:0-3683 GCA_041306405.1 Verrucomicrobiales bacterium
CCGAAATGCAATGGGTCTATCCGAAAGTTCGCGGTGCCGACCTCACCTTCCACACCGGAGCGAATCTCGTTTCCGGCGCGTTCGGCATCCTCGAACCCGCAGACGGATCACCCGAGACCGCGTTAGAGGAAATCGACGCATTCATCTGCCCCGGCCTCGCCTTCGACCCGCGCGGCGGACGCCTCGGCCGCGGTCGCGGGTTCTATGACCGGATGCTCGCCAAGGCCCGCCCCGACGCCCTGAAAATCGGCATCGGCTTCCCGTTCCAACTCGTGCCCGACACCTTCGCCGAGCCTCACGACGTGCGAATGGATGCGGTGATTTTTTGAAAAAGCTGAGAGTGGGTGGAATTCTATTCTCCTCCAACTGCCGTAAGCTTTTCCTTCTCCAACAGGCTTTTGAGGCTAACTCCGCTTTGGTCAACCCAGCTCTGAGGCCCGGAGCTGGGATAGCCTGCCACGATGGATGCCGCAGCGCTGGGCGAGGAGAAGACGGCATCGACGGTGAAGAGATAATTTCCGTCGGATTCCAGCTTCATCACTCCTTGTTCGATCAACTCCTCCCGCTGCAGCGCGTAACCCTTGCCAAGTGCCTCGGTCGCAATTCCCGAACCCCGGGAACCCGCCAATACTACGAAGCCCTCATCGCTCTGGATGGCCTGCGCTTTGAGCCCTTGTTTCACCTTGTGGAGCGAAAACTGTGCGGTGGGTGTGGGCCCGGAGTTCCGGACCTTCGCCTTCGTGAAATAGGAGAATCCCGCCGTCTGCGCCACCAATCCCAAGTGCTCGAGAAACTCCACCATGGTTGCCTGCTCCGCCTTGGAGAGAGCTTTGGTCAGCGGAGCCGTGCCATTGCTCAGCGAAATCCGCTTTGCGGTCGTGGCCAGATCAATCAGCGCGCTGTCCAGCCACAGCACGTGGGATTTCGTCAGGTTGTCATCCTTGCTGGAAAACAGGAGCAATTCTGTGACCTCGAATCCGAGGGAGGCCGGGTGGCCCTGCACCCGCTTTGCCACATTCTCGCTCTCTCCGATGTAGAGCCGGCTGTGGCCCTCTTCCGATTCGCCACGGACGAAGTAGACACCCGGTCTCTCAAACTCCGGCCATACGCCGCTCACCAATTCCTTGATGCGGCTCACCGGCATGACCACCGCCTGCCCGGTCCAGTTGACGAGTTCGTAATAGCGCGGCCCGGACGGCGTGCCGTCGGGAAGGAAAAGGCGGAGTTGTTTTCCGTAATTCATGATTTTAGATGCGCGGGAGTTCCTTGCCGAGCTTGCCGGCGTAGCGGCTGCGGTAGTCCGGGGAATGCGGTAGGTCGTAAATATAGTAGAAAAGATCTTCCTTGGTGATGGTGGGCCTTCGCCTTTCGCTGGAAAGGCAGGCTGGAGATGCATTGGACCGGTGCCGCTGATACCCCCGCGGGGATCTAGTAGTGCGGTCGATTGGAGTTTGCCCATTGCACTTCTTCAGCCCTTTTAAGTTCGGGTCTCAGAATCGGCGGGTCAGCGATATCCGGAAAGTCCGCGGCTCGGCCGGATGGAGGTGGACGTCTTCCACTCCGCCCGCTGGCTCGCCGGGAAGACGGGATGGATAGAAATACTCGATGTCGTTGTCATCGCGCCCCAGCAGGTTCAGGCAATCCACCGAGACCTCCCAATCGCTTTTCCGGTAGCCAACGCGGGCGTTCACCTGCCAGCTCTGCCTCGATTCCTCGCTGCCGTCCTCGATCAGCGGGCGCGGGCTGAAGTAGCGGGAACGCAAGCTGCCGAAGAAGCCTTCGCCTTTCCCGACCGTGATGCCGGTGTTCAGCGTGAAGGGAACCGAGCCGGGGATCTCATCGTCGGATCCCACACCGAGCAGCTTTCCTTCGCTCACGGTCAGCTCGTTGTCGAGTGTCAGCCATTCCACGGGACGCCAGTAGGTGGACCACTCGATGCCATACCTCTCCGTCGCCGGACCCGCTTCGGAAGTGCCCGCGTCGCCCACGTAAAGCAGCTCGGAGTCGCTGTGCAGATAGAACAAGGCCAGCGTGCTCACCACATCCGGCACGGCTTCGGTTCTGGCACCGAGTTCGAAGCCATAGGTCCGCACCAGTGGATCGACGGAATCCGCCGGGCCTCCGGTGACGGGATCGACGGTGATGGTGGTCCCGCGGGCGTCGTTGCTGTGGAAGCCCATCCCCGCGTTGGCATAGAACTCGGTATCCGCCCACGGGCCAAAAATCACGTTCAGCTTCGGGCTGACGATGCCGTCCGTCTCGGTGCCCGAGTTCGCGGGATTGTCGCTATCGACATCGAAGTAGAAGCCATCCGCGCGCACTCCGGGCTGAATACGGAACCATGAGTTCACATGACAGTCTGCCATGGCATAGATCCCGGCGCTGCTTTCCGTCACGTCATCGACCCGCACGGTGCTGACGCGGTCAGTGTTGAGGGTGTTGTAGAGGCCGATGCCGTCCATGATATCATTGCGAGTTTGGAACCCGACGGTGACGGTGCTCTCGTTGCCAAGGTCCCACATGCGGTTCACTTCCCCACCCATGAACCAGCGGTTATCCTGTTGTTCGAATTGGTCGCCATTGACCGGATCGTTGAGGAAGTAGGTGAAGTTGGAGAACAGATCGAGGTCATACTTGCCGGCGTAGAAGTCCACGTGGGTCTTGCCGTTGCCATTATCGCGGTCCCACGCGCCCATCAGGCTGTAGCGGCTGGAATCGCCGCGGACGCTGTTGTCCACGTTTCCCAAGCGGTCGATGCCGCCGCTGCCGATGAGCCGTTGCGGGATCTGGTCGGTGGAGTCCCAGTCCGCATCGTAGGCCATGCCGGTCAGGCTGAAGGTGTCGGGGCCGGATTCCTTGAAGTATTTGAGGAAACCGTTGGTGCGCCGCGCGTTTTCCTCCCGCACCCACGGGCCGTCATAGTAGTTATACTCGAAGGCATAGGTCAGCCCGGAGCGGCCGCCCGTGGGTGCAGCCAGCAATCCGGACTTGCCTGATTTGGCGTCGCCCTCCACCGGGTGGAGCGTCAAATCGATGGTGTCCGCCAGCAACCCGTGCAAATAGTTGTGTTCCCCGATGCCGATGGTGGCGATGCCCTGCGGCAGCATGTCGAAGAAGCGGAACTTCGCCCCGCCCGCCGTGCTGAGATCCCCAAGCTGGCCGAAGAACGGGCCTTTCCAATAGTCGAGAGTCTCTACCAGTTCGGGGATGATCGGATTGAGGTCGGCGTATCCCTGGCCATGGGCGTGGGTCACGAAGTTCACCGGCTGGCCGTCCATGGTGATGTTGAAATCCGTGCCGTGGTCGAGATTGAAGCCGCGGACGAAATACTGGTTCGCCTTCCCGTCGCCGGAGTGCTGTGTGATGATCACGCCAGGCACGACTTCGAGAAGCTCGCCGCGGCGGAGATACGGGCGTTCTTCGAGTTCCGTCGAGTTCGCCTGCCCCTTGGATGCGCTCCCCGCCGTGCCGATCAGGCTTTCCGCCTTTCCGGTGACGACGAGCGGCGCGAGTTCTTCCGGCGGTTGGGCTTGTGCGGAAACGGTGAGCGCGAGGGCGAATGAAAGGGGCGGGAAATCGAGTGGCTTCATGAGGGACAGATTCGGAATCTTGGAGTGTGATTGAAAGGGGACGGCAGGGGAAATTTTTCTTTCCGTTAAATTGTTAAAATCTCAGCGGGCTGG
>JBFZFJ010000359.1:0-6369 GCA_041306405.1 Verrucomicrobiales bacterium
AGCTTCAAGCTTGCGGGGCCGGCCGAATGTGGAGGCGGTGCTGCATTGGATCAACTGCGGGCGGAACTTCCAGCCCCTGAAGACGTGACAGCCTCCCCGGCGGTTCTTGCCGATGGTTACGGTGTCCTCGCAGCGGAAAGACTCATGGTCCTTCTTTTCCTGAATGATTTATTGCTCCAATGTTTTGTTGCACTCATCTTCACGGAATCCCTGACAAGTCATCCGTCTGAAAATCGACGGCGGAACAAGCAACCCCGTCATGGCGTCCACGGATTCAGGATCGGTACATCCTCGGGAAAGTCCTCGGTATTGCGGGTGACAAGGGTGAGTTGGTGCTGGAGGGCGGTAGCGGCGATGAGGCTGTCCATCGCGGGAAGTTTGCGGCCCGCGCGCTGATGCTTGGCGTAGAACACGGCCCAGGTGTGGCTCACGGCGAAGTCCACGGGAAGAATGCGCCCGGCCGCCCACCGCTCGATGCGCTGATACCATTGTTCGATTTCTTGTCGGCGCTTGCCCCGGTCCATCAGATGGATCCCTTTGAGCATCTCGCCGAGCGAAAGGGTGGAAATGGCGAGTTCCGCATCGTGATCCGCAAGCCATTGAAGCACGGAAGCGTCTGGCTTTGGCTTGGATGATTCGCAGAGGACGTTGGTGTCAACGAGGTAAGACATGGCCGATTACTGAAAACTGATGTCACGGGCGGGACTGCTGTCGCGCTCGATTTTCCACCCCTTCACCGGGCAATCCCGAAGGATATCCGCGAGTTTTTCCTGAGGCTGAAGCCGGGCGTAGGTCTCTGCGGAAACAACCACCGCAATTGGCTTTCCATGCCGGGTGATCGTTTGCGCACCGTTCTTGAGCACGGTCTCAAGCAGTTCGCTGAGCCGGTTTTTAGCATCTTGCAGAGGCCACGTGGTTTCCATAAGCGATCCTTAGCACGGGAAATCTAGCTTGACTAGCTCGTTTTTACGGCGACTCGCCAAGCCGCCACCGCATAGGCGCGCAGCGGATTGGCCGAGGCAAGGTCAAGGACCGCCTCGTCGTGGGCCAGCAGGACGATCAGGTTCCACTGGTGGCTGCGGAACCCCTCGACCAGCTTCTGCCGCCCGCGGCTCATATTCAGAACATTTGATCGCGGCTGATTCTCATCAAGTCCCTACTCAAACATCGTCCGCCGGCTCTATCACTCTTCCAGCCACCGTCCCAGCGATTCTTCTAACTCTTCGTTGCGCCTGATGTTGAACGACTCCCCGGCGGCGACGGTGACGCGGCGGCCGGCGCTGTTTTGGAAATGGAGCAGCACCGGCGTGGCTCCGGGATGGTTGGCGAGGGCGAGCTTGATCTCGATGAGGTCGCGCTCGCTGTGGCGCGTCGTCCAGAGCATGAGTTCGAGCGGGCCTTTGTTGTTGGCCGCGACCCGCTTGGGCTTGAGCTCGGAGAGTTCGTAACCGGTGATGCGGCGGCCGCCGGTGCGGTCGTCCATCTGGATGTTGCCTTTCAGCCGGATGATTTTGCCGGGGTCCAGCAGTCCGGCGTCGCGGGCGGGGACGAAGGTTTCCCCCCACAGCATGATCTCGCAACTGCCGGTGAAATCCTCCAGGATGAGCACGCCGAAGGGTTTGCCGGTCTTCGTCATCTTCGCATCCAGCGAGCGGACCATGCCGGCGAAGGGGAAGCGCTCGCGGGCATTGGATAGATCGAGGTCGTCGATGAGTCCGAGCCTGCGGTACTTGTTGGAGTCGATGACGCTGCGGAACTTGTCGAGCGGGTGGCCGGTGACGTAGAAGCCTAGCAGTTCCTTCTCGTGGGCGAGGCGCTCGTCCTTGCTCCATTCCTCCACGGTCGGCACGGAGGAGCGGCTGGATTTCGTTTTCGCCGGGGCGGAGAACTCCATGGAGTCGAACATCGAGACCTGCCCGGACGCGCGGTCGCGCTGGGCGGACGAGGCGGAGGCGACGACTTGTTCGAGCCGGGCGCACATCCCGGCGCGGGTTTCTCCGGTCCAGTCGAGCGCGCCGGCTTTGGCGAGGTTTTCGAGAATGCGCTTGTTGACGACCTTGGAATCGAGGCGCGAGGCGAAGTCGTCGAGCGAGGTGAACGCGCCGTTTTTATTGCGGTCCTCGATGGCGATGGCCATCGCTCCCTCGCCGCAGTTCTTGATGGCGGCGAGACCGTAGCGCACGCCTTTCGAGCCGTTGAGCAGGGTCTCGGGAGAGAAGCGGAGTTGCGAGGCGTTGAGATCCGGCGGCAGGATTTCCAGTCCCATGCGGTGGCATTCGGAGACGAAGACGCCGATCTTGTCGGTGTTGTGGATTTCGTTGGAAAGCAGCGCTGCCATGAACTCGACCGGGTGGTTCGCCTTCAGATAGGCGGTCCAGTAGGAAATGTGGCCGTAGCAGGCGGAGTGGGATTTGTTGAAGCCGTATCCGGCGAACATCGCGATCTTGTCGAAGATCTGGTCGGCGAGCTTCTTGCCGATGTTGTTGGTCTTCTCCGCGCCTTCGACGAATTTGGCGCGCTGTTTCTCCATCTCGACCGGGTCCTTCTTGCCCATCGCGCGGCGCAGAAGGTCGGCGCCGCCGAGCGAGTAACCGGCGAGCACCTTGGCGGCGTTCTGGACCTGTTCCTGATAGATCATGACGCCGAAGGTGTCGCCGCAGACGCTTTCCAACAGCGGGTGCTCGTACATCGCGCGGGTGCGGCCTTTTTTCACGTCCAGCATCTGGTCGATGAACTGCATGGCTCCCGGGCGATAGACGGCGAGAAGGTCGATGATGTCGTCGATCTTCTCGATGGCATACTTGCGGCAGGTCTCGACCATGCCGCCGGATTCCAGCTGGAACACGCCCATCGTCTCGCCGCGGTTGAGGAGCTCGAAGGTTTTCCAGTCTTCCAGCGAAACCGTCTCGATCGCGAAATCCGGCGTGTGCTTGCGGATGTGCTGCACCGCTTCCTGAATGACGGTGAGGTTCTTCAGTCCGAGGAAGTCCATCTTGAGAAGGCCGACATCGGTGATCGCCTTCATGTCGTACTGGGTGACGACTTCGCCTTCGTTTCCGCGGGTGAGCGGAACGTGTTCGTCGAGCGGGCGGTCGCCGATCACCACGCCGGCCGCGTGGACGCCGACGTTTCTAGCAAGCCCTTCGAGCTTGGTCGCGTAGCTCCAAAGCTGCTGGTAGGTGGTGCTGCTCTCGATGAGCTCTTTCAGCTCGGGCTTCGATTCATACTCGTCCTTGAGTTTGATGTCGGGTTTCGCCTCGATCATCTTGGCGATGCGGTCGCCCTCGCCGTAGGAAATTCCCATGACGCGGCAGACGTCGCGCAGCACGCTCTTCGCGCCTAACTTGCCGTAGGTGATGATGTGCGAAACGCTGCGCTCGCCGTATTTCTTCCGCACGTAGGCGATGACCTCGACGCGGCGGCTCTGACAGAAGTCGATATCGACGTCGGGCGGGCTGACGCGTTCCGGGTTGAGGAACCGCTCGAACAACAGGCCGAAGCGCATCGGGCAGATGTCGGTGATGCCCATGGCATACGACGCCAGCGAGCCCGCCGCCGAGCCCCGGCCGGGGCCGACCGGGATGTCGTTGTCGCGCGCCCACTGGATGAAGTCGGCGGTGATGAGGAAGTAGGACGCGAATCCTAACTGGTTGATCGTATCGACCTCGTATTTCAGCCGGTCGGCGATTTCCGGGCTCGCCGCCTTTTCCGCGCCGTAGCGTTTCACAAGTCCGTCGCGGCAGACCTTCATCAGGTATTCCTCGCGCGGGCTGCCGTCGGGCGTGCCGAACTGCGGGTATTTCTCCGAGCTGGTAGAATCGAGCTTGATAGAGACATTGCAGCGTTCGGCGATTTCCAGCGTTGCGTCGCATGCGCCTGGCACGTCGGCGAAGATCTCGCGCATCTGCTCGGCGGTTTTGAAATAGACTTCCGGCGAGTAGTGCATCCGGTTTTCGTCGATCACCAGGTTCCCGGTGCCGATGCAGATCATCACGTCGTGCGCCTCGTGATCGAACTTGTTGAGGAAATGCACGTCGTTCGCGGCGACGACCTTGAGGTCCATTTCCTTCGCGAATTTCAGCAGGGAAGGGGTGACCAGTCGCTGCGGTTCGAGGCCGTGGTTGTGGATCTCGACGTAGGTGTTTTCCTTGCCGTAGATGTCCAGGATCTCGACGAGCGCCTCACGCGCCTTTTCCTCGTCGCCTGCGCGCAGCCACTCGTTGACCGGGCCGGAAATGCAGCCGGTGAGGCAGATGATGCCCTTGGAATATTCTCGCAGCGTGTCGCGGTCCACGCGGGGTTTGCCGTAGTAGAGGCCTTCGAGATTTCCCTTGGAAACGAGCTTGCTGAGGTTGTCCCAGCCCTCGTTGTTCTCCGCGAGCAGCGTCATGTGGGTGGCGCGCTTGCGGCCGGCGAGCTCCTTCTTGTCCTCCATCTTTCCCGGCGCGAGGTAGATTTCGCAGCCGAGGATCGGTTTCACCCCGGCCTTGTGGCACTCCTGGTAGAATTTGATCGCGCCGTAGAGGTTGCCGTGGTCGGTCATCGCGACGGCCGGCATGCCGAGTTCCTTGGCGCGTTTGGCCAGATCCTTGATGCGGATCATGCCGTCGAGCAGGGAAAATTCAGTGTGGAGGTGAAGGTGGACGAAGGAATCTGACATCGGGCGGCGAGACCTTAGCGGGCCGACGACGGAGGGCAAGCCGGAGGATTTTACCAAGCTCCGCATCTCACTCGCCCAGTCCATTTCACATTATTGGCGCTGGCAAACTGTCCGCGTGCGGCTAGCGTTTCCGGGTGTTTCAAATTGTCTTCAACGAAATCAGCGCCGCCGAGCTCTCCGCCCTCGGCACTCTCGAACAGCTCGAACTGTTGGAGGAATTCAAGGTCGGCAAGGAGGATCTGGCGAACCTGAGCGGCGAGCGCTTCGGCAAGATCGACCGCGACGGAGTGGTCCTGTATCGCTTCCGGGCCAAGGATTACCGGTTCTATTTCGAGGTGAAGGAGGGCGCGGTGATCGTCCACCGGGTGCTGCACAAGGGGACTTTTTCGGATTTCATGTTCCGCTCGAAGCTGCCGCTGGCCGAGGACGAGGCGCTGGCGAACTCGAAGCATTTCTGGAAATTGATCGACGAGGGCCGCAACGCGCGGCGGTTGTAAGATTCACTAGAATTTGCTTCCAGTGGCCGGCCGCGCTGGGGCAGTCTCCGGAATGACGAAATGGATCATGTATGGGGTGCTCGCGGTCCTCGTGGCCGGAAGTTGGACGATGTATTCCAAGACGGGCCGGGAAATGACGGACCTCGCACAACAGATCGAAGTGCAGCAAGACGCCGGCGACCCGGATGGCAAGGTTGCGAAAATGAAAGCCGACCTCCAGTCGATGGAGGGTGAAAAAACCTTCAACGGCATCCTGCTCACTTTTTTGAGCGCCGGCTTGGTCGGGATTTTCGTGGTGGTCCACCTGCTGCCGTTCTTCGCCCAGCGGGTCACCCACGCGGTGTTCGACAGTGGGGAAATGGTCGAAAAGGACGTCATGCACGACGCCCGCTCGCTGATGGCGCAGGGCAATTACGAGGGCGCGATCGAGGCCTTCAAGCTGGCGGCCGCCGCGGATCCGCTGAACCGCCTGCCATGGGTGGAAATCGTCAAAATCCAGAAGACCAACCTCGGCGACGCGGCGGCGGCGATCCTAACCATCCGTCACGCGTTGGAGAGCCAGGAATGGGAGCTCAACGACGCGGCCTATTTCCTTTTCCGTCTCGCGGAACTTTACGATGAGGTCGAGGGCGACCGCGCGACCGCCGTGTCGATTTTGAACCAAGTGGTCGAGCAGTTTCCCGGCACCCGCCACTCGGCGAACGCCACCCACAAGCTGCACGAATGGTCCGTGGCCGACGAGGCTGCGGCGCTGGCGGCTCAGGAATCGCAGTACAAAGGGCAGAGGTGATCGGGAGAGGTTGCTGCGTTTTCCTTCCCCCACGGAGCCAGCACAATGCCGCAAATCAAGCTCAGCATCCGCGGCCGGGCGGGGGCGTTCTGCGGAAGGCATCCATTGTTCGCGGCGGCGCTCGTCGCCGCCGGATGCGTGTTGTTAGCTGAGAAGAGTCTTCCGGCGGGTCTCGTCGCAGGTGCCGCGCTGGGTCTGGCGGGCGCGGGTTTGAAGAGTTGGCGGACGGGCTTGGCCTGGGTGTGTTGCGGCTGGCTGGCGGTCGGTGTTTTCACCTGGCGGACGGAGGCGAGGAAATCCGCCGAGCACAAGCTGTTGGAATCGGTCGGCGGGGAAATGGAGGGCCGCTTGCTCAAGGATGGCAGGGGTCGCGAGAATTTCTGGTCGGCCCCGGCGGTCTTGCTAACGGGGCCGCAAGCAGG
>JBFZFJ010000360.1:0-5290 GCA_041306405.1 Verrucomicrobiales bacterium
CCGTCCGCGCGCTCGGGCTGCTCGGGCTGATGGCCGCCGCGCCGCTGCTCGGAGCGGCGTTTCTCAAGGACCCGCAATCACGCCTGCTGGTGCCGATTTTCGCCTACGCCATGCTGACCGCATCGCTGTTCTGGGTCGGCATGCCCTACCTTTTCCGCGACGCGGTGAGTTGGGTGACTGCGGATCAAAAGCGCTGGACGCTGTATTCCCTCGCCGGCCTCGGCTACGGGATCGCGACGCTCGTCTGCGCGTTCGTCTTCTGGCGCGGGTATTGATTTCCGCTCAATGCAAAAACAGCGTCCTTCCGCGAAGTGCGGGAGGACGCCGTTTTGGTTTGAAGGGCTTCAGTAAACGGGAGCGCCGGAAGTGTCGCCATCGGAAGCGCTTCCGCCCGTGGCTTTGTTGGCGGTTTTTTCCAAGCTTTCGCCGCCCATCCGCATATCCCGGCCGAGGCCGATCATCGTGTTGCACGAGCTGAAAAGCATACCTGCGGCGGCAACGGTGATTAAGAGAGTTGTTTTCATCGAGATTTTTGATACGCCAATTTTCCGGGCCTGCAAGCGGATATTGTAAACATTGCTTAATATATCCGCCGCGGTTCAATATCGCATCACCCGCGACAGGAAGCGCTGGCAGAGCGCGGACTGCGGCGCGCCAAACAAGCTGGCAGGCGGCGAGACCTCCTCGATTTCCCCCGCGGCGGCGAAGGCGACCTGATCCGCGACGGCGCGGGCGAAGCCCATTTCGTGGGTGCTGAGAATGATGTCCTGGCCGGCTTCCGCGAGCTCCTAGATGAGCTCCAGGACCTCGGCGGTCATCTCCGGATCGAGCGCGGAAGTCGGCTCGTCGAGGAACAAAATTTCCGGCTGCCGCGCCACCGCGCGGGCGATGCCGACGCGCTGCTGCTGGCCGCCGGAAAGCTGCGCGGGCAGCTTGTCGGCGTGGTCGAGCAGGCTGAATCGGGCGAGCGCCTGTTCCGCCATTTCCTGCGCCTCGGCGGGCGAGTGGCCGTGCACTTTTTCCAATGGCAGCGCGATGTTGCGGCGGGCGGTGAGATGGGGAAACAGGTTGAACTGTTGGAAGAGAAAGCCGTTTCTCCGGCGGTAAGCCTGAAGCGCGGCCGGATCTGGCAGAAGCGGATGCCCGTTGATTTTCACCGCGCCCGCATCGGGGGTTTCCAAGCCGCCGAGCACGCGCAGCAGCGTGCTTTTCCCGCCACCGGACGGGCCGATGAGGACCAGCACGCGGGACGATTCCACGGCCAGCGAAAGCCCGTCGAGCGCGCGGGTCTTGCCGTAACATTTCGTCAGGCCGGTGACTTCAAGTTTCATGACGGAAGCGTTTTTCCAACCAGTGCGACAACCATGCGACCGGCAGCGTGAGGATCAGATAGCCCAGCGCCAGCGGCACGTAGCCCTCCAGCCCGGCGTAAGAACGGGAGATGAAATTCTTGGTGTTATAAAAATACTCCGCCACGCCGATCACGTTGAGCAGCGACGAGTCCTTGATCAGCGAGACGAACAAGCCCGCCATCGCCGGCAGCACGCGGCGCAAGGCCTGCGGGAAGATCACATAGCGGTAAACTTGGAACGGGCTGAACCCCACCGCCCGCGCGCTTTCCCACTGCGTCCGCGGGATGCTCTCGACGCCGCCGCGCAGGATTTCGCCGAGGTAGGCGCCCTCGAAAACGGATAGAAGCAGCACGCCGATGATCAGCTTGTCGTCGAATCCCTGCTCGCCGAGCGGCCGCGAGATCAGCGGCGCGAAGATCACGAAATAACCGAACAACAGGTGCACCAGCAGCGGCGTGTCCCGCACGAACTCCAGAAACGCCCGGCAAGTCCAGCGCACGACCACCAGCGGCGAGCGCTGGCCGAGCATGAAGAGCAGCCCGAAGAAGATGCTGCCTAGCAGCGCCGCGAGGGAAATCTGCAAGGTCACCAGCCACCCGCGCCACAGGGTTTCACGGTATTCCCACGCCTTCGACCAATCGGTCCGCGTGCCTAACATCGCGAACACCGCCGTGCACAGCCAGCCGGCCAACGCCACCAGCGCGAGGGCGACGAAAGCATTGGCGATCAGCTGGCGGCGGGTCATTTAGCGGAGGATGAACGGGATTCCGGACGCTTCGAGGAACTTCTTCTCGTCGTGCAAATAGCGCTCGCCGAGTTTCCCGAAGCCATCCTGCTTGCGGAACTCGTCGAGGAAGGCATTGACCCGCGAGAGCAGCGCGTCGTTGCCCTTGGCGATGCCGATGGCCCACGATTCCTCGACGAACGGCTTCAACAAGCCGCGGGTGGTCGCCTTGTTTTCCTCGGCGTATCGGTAAATGCTGAGCTGGTCGTAGATGAAGGCGTCCGCCCGGCCCTGCACGACCTCTAACACGCAAGCCGTCTGGTCCTCGAACACCACCCGCTTCGCGCCCGGTAGATTCTGGATCGCCCACGTCTCGCCGGTCGTGGCTGCCTTGGCCGTGACCGAGCGGCCCGGCTTTTTCAAGTCCTCCACCGACTGGATATCCGAGTCCTTGCGCACCAGCAGCGCGAGACCGGTGAAGGCGTAGGGATTGGAAAAATCGATCGACTGTCGGCGCTCGTCGGTGGCGGTCATCGAGGAAAGAATCAGATCGATGTTGCCCGTCTTGAGCGCGGGGATCAGGCCGGAGAATTCCATCGGCACGATCTTGAGCGGCCGCCCGAGATGCGCGGCGAGCGCCTCGGCGAGTTTCACGCTCACGCCGTCGGGAGTCCCCGACTTGTCCTGCATTTCAAACGGCGGATAGCTCAGATCCATGCCCACGCGCAAGACCGCGCCCTTGCCGGAACTGTTGGATTTCCCGCTGCATCCGACGGCGGCGAGAACGCACGCGGTGATGATCAAAAAGCGGCTGCGGCAAATCATGGCGCGACGGTAGCTAGAAACGCGCCGAGCGGAAGTGCGGTTTTCCGGGGCGGCAATTGCACCTTGAGTCCGGGTTCCTTCGGCATAGGTTCCTCGCGTGTCCAGCATCCAGGAAACCATCCATCAAATGGGCCGCCAAGCGCGAGCGGCCGCATACAAACTCGCCCAGCTTTCCAGCGACGAGAAGAACGCGATTCTCCGCGAGATGGCCGCCGCCATCCGCCAGCGGGTGCCGGAATTGCTGTCTGCGAACGCGAAGGACCTCGAAGCCGGACGGGCAAAAGGGCTTTCAAACGCCATGCTCGACCGGCTCATGCTGGATGAAAAACGCATCGAGGCGATGGCAGCCGGCATCGATCAAGTCGCGACGCTGCCCGATCCCGTCGGACAGGTTCTAGATTCGTGGGAGCGGCCCAACGGGATTCGCATCGAGCAGATCCGCGTGCCCATCGGCACCATCGGAATTATCTACGAGAGTCGCCCGAACGTCACCGCCGACGCCGCCGTGCTGTGTTTCAAGACTGGTAACGCCACCATCCTCCGCGGCGGCAGCGAGGCGATCCATTCAAACGTCGCCATCGCGGAAGCCCTCGCCGCCGCAGGCGCGCCCGAGCACGCGATCCAGTTCATCCCGTTCACCGACCGGGAGAGCGTCGCCGTTCTGGCAGGCATGGACAAGTGGCTTGACCTCATTATCCCGCGTGGCGGCAAGGGATTGATAGAGACCGTCGTCTCGCTGGCCCGCATGCCTGTGATCAAACACTATGACGGAATTTGCCACCTCTTCGCCGATGCCGCCGCGGATCAGGAAATGGCCGTCGCGCTCACGGTGAATTCCAAGACGCAGAAATGCGGTGTGTGCAATGCGTTGGAAACCTTGCTCGTCCATCGCGAGATCGCCGATTCATTCCTCCCGAAAGCCGCTGCCGCACTGCGTTCGAAAAATGTGGAGCTCCGCGGCTGTGATGAAACCCGCAAGCATCTCACAGACATTCTGCCCGCCACCGAGGAGGACTGGGGCACCGAATACCTCGACCTCATTCTATCCATCAAGATCGTCGGCTCGCTCGAAGACGCCGTTTCCCACATCAACCGATACGGCTCGCATCACACGGATGTCATCGTCACCCGCGACGAGATGGCGGCGGAGCGATTCCTGCGCGAGGTCGATTCCGCCTGCGTTTTCCACAACGTCTCCACCCGCTTCGCCGACGGCGGCGAGTTCGGTTTCGGTGCGGAAATCGGCATTTCCACCGACAAGCTCCACGCCCGCGGGCCGATGGGCCTGCGCGAGCTCACCAGCTACCAGTATCGCGTCCGCGGAAACGGACAGGTGAGAGGCTGACCGACCTGCAAGTTAGTTCGCAGTGGGAGCGTTCTTTTCCAGCCAGGCCTTGCGCGCCGTCAGGTTTTCCTTCAGCCCGGCGAGGTAAGCGCGCTCGCGGTCGAATTCGTCATAAAGCCGGAAGAGAGTGGAAAGATCCGAACGAAGGTCCTTGCGCGCGTCGTCGAGCAATTGCCCGAGACCGACGGCCTCGTCGAGACTCGGTTGGCGGGTCGCGCCGCCGGTGGACATGGTGATCTCCGCGAGTTGCTTTTTCAGATTCTCCGATTGGGCGTCGATCTGGCCAAGCTCCTGCGTGTAAAGCTTGCGGGCCGAGTCGGATGGATTGCGATTGGCGAGCGCGCCCTGCAACGAGCGGCGGCGCTGGTCGAGGCGCTCGATGCCCTCGCGGATGGCGGCGTTGATCTCGTCACGCTGTTTCTTGCCTTGAACGCTGTCACGGCGGCTTTGTTTCCATTCCTCGCTGATCCGTGAGTTTTCATTGTAGTAGCCATCCCAGTAGGAACCGCCGTCGGAATCGTATTTTTTCACATCCTCGTGGGCGGGAAACGACTTGCTGAGCTCCACGATTTGGGCGATCCGGTTGTTGATCCGTTGGTCGAATTTCCCGAGATCGGCGAGCGCGGCCTCATCGCCTTTCTTGATCCTCTCGCTCATTTCCCTGCGCTTGCCCGCATAGAGCTCGATGGAGCGCCTGAGACCTTGGATCGCGTCCAGTTTCATCTGGGAGACCTTCCATTTGGAGTCTTGCGAGTCCGTCGTGTCTGCGAGCATTTTGACCAACTCGTCCACGCGCTTTTCGATGCGGCCGTCGAGGATCGCGATGTCCTGGCGGAGCTCCTCCAAGCGCGATTCACGCTGGGAGATGTGGGACTCCAGATTGACGACCGAAGCCTTGCGAGCCTCCAAATCGATGGCGGGAGAGGTTTGTCCGGAACCGATTCCGAAGGTGAAAATAAACACAGCGCCTGCCAACGGAAGGAGGTTGAATTTCATGCTCCACACGGTGGCCTCATCCGGGCCCGGCTGCCAAGCCGAAACCGA
>JBFZFJ010000361.1:0-4141 GCA_041306405.1 Verrucomicrobiales bacterium
CCACTCTTCGACGAGGACCTCGAAGCCGCTGAAGGCATGCCGGAAGCCGCGCGGAAATTGAAAGCACTGTTCGCGGAACACGACGGCCTGATCATCGCCTCGCCGGAATATAACAGCACGATCACTGCGGCGCTCAAGAACGCCATCGACTGGGTTTCCCGCGCGACATCGCCGGACGAGCCGCCCCTGTCCGTATTGAGCGGAAAATCCGCCGCCATCCTCTCGGCGTCGCCCGGCGGTTATGGCGGCTCACGCAGTCTGGCCCAGCTACGGCCGTTTCTGGTCAACATCGGCATCACCGTCCTGCCTGAGCAGGTGACGATTCCAAAGGCGCACGAGGCCTTCGATGCGACTGGAAATCTGACAGATCCCGCCCAGGCGGCCGCGGTCAAAGGACTCGGAGCGAGCCTTGCCGCAAAACTCGCCTGATCCGGGCATGCATTTTGATGGCGGAATTTCCAAGGCGGGTGCATGTTATGCGGATGAATGAATCGAATTCAGACACCCACAGCAAAACCATCGGCTACCTTTTGTGGATCTTTGGCTTCACCGGAGCGCATCGGTTTTACTACGGCAAGCCGGTCACCGGAGCCATCTGGTTTTTCACCGCGGGCCTGCTGGGAGTGGGCTGGCTCATCGACCTGTTCCTGATTCCCGGGATGGACAGGCAGGCGAGCCGGCGATTCAGGGCCGGCCCCTATGACTACTCGGTCGCGTGGATCCTTCAGACCTTTCTAGGAGCGCTCGGCACCCACCGCTTCTACATGGGCAAGATCGGGACCGGGCTGATCTGGCTGCTCACCGGCGGCTTGTTTCTCGTCGGCTGGCTCTATGATTTCTGCACCCTCAACGAGCAGGTGGACGAGCTGAACCGATAGTCCGCCTCAAATTCCACAG
Source organism: Verrucomicrobiales bacterium (assembly GCA_041306405.1). Lineage (GTDB taxonomy): Bacteria > Verrucomicrobiota > Verrucomicrobiia > Verrucomicrobiales > Akkermansiaceae > Luteolibacter. Next base: position 898 of record JBFZFJ010000361.1, read on the forward strand.
TCTCCAAAAGAAGGCCTCCAAGGTGCGCGACCCGCCGCACAATTTCGCCTTTCCGAACTCTCGCATGCTCCTTCGCATCCATTCCATTTCACTTCCGGCTTGGTTTCGCGGAGACTTGCGACCGATGGGCTCCTGAAATCACTACAAAAAACGGCACTCTGCGAGGGCGGGAAGGAAAGTTGGTTGTCAAGTAGGGGGACGGGGTGGTAACAGCCTGAGCATGCGAATGCAAATTATCGGATTCATGTGTTTCTCGGCCGGGATGGGGCTGGCTTCGGAGGCGGTGGAGGCACCATGGGCCCGTAACGCTTTCGATGTGGAAACAGGGGTGCTTTGGGGAGTGGGAGACAATACGCCGCTGGATTACACACTGGTGCAGACGGAGTTTTCGTGGAGGAGCCCATTCGTATTGAAGAAGGAATTTGATAACGGATCGGCCTTGGTGGTGAGGAGTCACGCCTCGCTGATAGCCACTTGGGTGGAAGAGGGGCCGGAGAATCATTACTTCGGGATCTCAGGTTCGCCATCGGTGGAGTGGTGGTCCGCGGACCAGAAATGGTCGGCGTATTTTGCCATCGGTGGGGGATTCGGCGTGATCGACAGCACGGATGTGGTGGGCGGTCAGGGCCAGGATTTTACGCTCAACTGGTACGCCAAAACCGGGGTTCAGTATCAACTGAATGAGGGAACGGCGGTGTTCGCCGGCCCGTTTTTCCAACACATGTCGAATGGCGGGGCGACCACGCCGAACCCGGGGATCGACGCGCTGGGATTCTCTTTAGGGATGAGTTTCTCGTTTTGAGAAACGCCTTAATTTAGTCTCATTTCCACGGGTAGCTCGTGCGTGCCGCATCGAAAATGTCGGCGGGAAGCTTCTTGTCGAAAACCGGAGGTGAAAACTCGGTAACGATGACAGTGCCGTCTTTTTGAGTCCATTCGATGCGTTCGGGAAACGAAGTTCGGGTGTTGATCTGCATGACCATCGACTTGATCACACGTTGCAATCGGCCTTTCGGCACCAGACTGACGACGAAATGCTCGTCAACGACAGTGGTGCCACCGGCTGAGAAAGCCTGTTGGATATTGTCGAAGGACGCGCTTTCGCCGATGCCGAGCATGAGAAGCAGCGGCTTCACGCGGCGGTCGTCGGGATCGAACTCGGAAGTTTTCCCGGACTCGTCCGTGAGATGGACCTTCGTTCCATCGTAAACGGCGCTTTGTACGAGTGGATCACCGAGTTGCCAGCGAAAGGACTTGCCGGGGATGAGCCAGAGGTGGCCACGAGTGACGATGTCTTGGGTGAGGGCCGGGATTTTTTTGGTCTGTTTGACGTTCACGCTGACCGTCTGGCGTTCCGCCCGTTTTGCCAGAGCGGTTTTCAGGGGTTCCAGGGTATCGGCCGAGACAAGGCCGGGTAGGAGGAGGAAGGCGATGGAAATCAAGCGCACGGTCATGCATCCGGCTACACGAGGTGGTGGGCAACATCAACCCACAAAAGTGTTGTGGAACGGCCGGTGGGCTTTAGCGTCGCCGGGTGTTTCATCGGCACCGGCTCATCATCATCCTGCTTCTGGTGGTCGGCATTTCGATCACGGGATTGATGCGGTTGCGCTTCGAGACGAATATTTTGGAAGTCCTTCCCAAAAATCTGCCCTGTGTTGAGGCGTTGAAGGTATCCCAAGAGCAATTCGGCAACGACCAGCAAGTGGTGGTGGTGTTGCAAAGCGAAGGGGAGGGGGTCGATGAGGAGGATGTCGCGGATTTGGCGGTGCACTTGAGAGAGAAGCTGCCCGGCGCGAAGGTGCTTTATAAATCCGAGCTGGAGGAGGATCCGGCGGCGTTCGGAAAGGCACTGGCGGAAATCTGGCGTTACGCTCCGCCGGCGGACGTGAAGCTGATGTCATCGCGCCTGCTGGACAAGGAGACGCTCGAATCCCATATCGCCAAGGTGATGGCGGAAATCCGCGGATCGTTTGATCAGGAAAAATCGACGATGGCGGCATACGATCCGCTGGGTTTCCTTGGGCATCCTGTGATCCGGGGGTTCATCGAGAGCGGGATGTCGTTTCAGTCGGATGATGGAAAATCGCGGATTCTGTTGATTCAAAACCCGCGCCCGACGACAGATTATCATGTGGACGCCGCGCGCTTGGGCGATATCAGGTTGGCGATCCAGAGCTGGCCCGGGATGAAGGAGTTGGGCTTGTCTTTCGCGCTGACGGGCGGTCCCGTTTTCAATGCGGAGATCGGGGCCGGGATGGAGAAGGACATGTCCGGGACGATCCTGCTCACTTCAGTGCTGATCGGGTTGTTGTTCCTGATCGTGCAGCGGCATCCGGGGCAGTTGCTGATGATTTCGCTGCAGCTGGCGCTTACCTTTGTCATCACCATGGGAATCGGCGGATGGGTGTTTGGCACGCTCAACTTGGTGAGTGTCGGCTTCGCCGCAATTTTGCTTGGGTTGGTCGTCGATTACGGAGTCGTCATCGTCCGCGAATCCATCGGCGGTTTTTCCTCGTCGGGAGCGTTGAGGCGCGAGCTGGCTCCGGGCATCATTTGGGCTGCGCTGACCACGGCCATCGTGTTCGGATTGCTGACTTTGAGTGCTTTCAATGGGGTCCGTCAGCTCGGCGGGCTGGTGGTGATCGGCTTGATCGCGGGCGTATCCGTGATGCTGGTTTTCACGCCGATGTTCCTCGGGAAATACCCGAGCAAGCAGGCGAGGCAAATGCTGAAGCCGCCGTTTTTCGGGACAATGGCCGCACGTTGGACGATGGCCGCCTGCGCCCTGTTTGCCGTCGGAGTTTTCGCTACCAAGGGGGAACCGGGGATCAGTTTCAATTTCTCGATGGTCCAGCCGGACTCCAGCGAGGCGGCGGCGACCTTCTCGCGGATTCAGGAAAAGTTTCCGGCATGGTCGGATCGGAATCTCCAAATGATTGCCACGGCCGACTCTTGGGAAGAACTACGAGAGGCGGCCGGAGTGGCCCAAGACCGGCTTTCGAAGCTGAGCCGGGACGGGGTTGTGTTGAATTACCAATGGCCGGTGGAACTGATTCCGGACAGCGTGGCGGAGAAGGAGAACCAGCAGGCATTGGCGGAAATCTCGGGGAAACGGGCCGAAATCATCCAAACCTTGGAATCGCAAGGTTTCAGCCAGACCGGCGTGGCCTTGGACAAAATCGTCTTGGAGACGCTGTCGGGAACGCAAAACCCGTCGGATGCGAATGCCTTGACCAAGCAC
>JBFZFJ010000362.1:0-3492 GCA_041306405.1 Verrucomicrobiales bacterium
GTCTCGAGACTGGCTCCGAGAACGGTGTCCGATGCGTTGAAGAACAACACGCTATCCGCGCCGAAACGGGGTTCCTCGCCATTGACGACATGGACCTTGAACAATTCTTTCCCGGGTTCGAGCAGGATGATGAAATCCTTGCCGTGTTCCGGAAGCGCGACCTTGCCGACCATGCGGAAACCCGACTCTTGTTTCGTGTCCGGCGCCGCCAGAGTGAACTCACGGGCGGCAGGCCGGAAGGCTTCACTCAGGCCACGCGCCCCGATCTCCACCGCGTCGCCCACCTTTTCCCCGGATGCCGGGTGGAGCTTCACCACTGGTCCGCCCGGCACCAGCAACAAGGCCCGGACTTCCGGCCCGGCAGTCTCCGCACCCGCAGTCAGGCCACCGAGAAAGAAAGCGGCGATAGCGAAAGCAAGGGTCAAGCGGTGGATCATGATGGCAGTGGCAGATTCCGAGAAAAGTTTCAGACTACCTCCCGGGGATCGAGATACCGGAAGGACGCGATGATGAAGCGTCGTCCGAAACCCAGGTTCACTTGGGATCGGGGAACGCGAATGTGCGCATGGTCCGCCGGATCAACGAAGTCCGGCACGCGCTGGACCAGGGCTTCGCACCACGAACGCGCCAGCAACTTGGTTCCAGAGGCATCCCGGACCTCGCCATAGCCGCGGATCACGAAGGTATCGCCCCGAACGTTGATGAGAGGGCCGAGGGTCGTGAGGAGATCCGCCTGTTTCACATAGCCCGAGGCGCAGACCGACTTCGCACCGGCCTCGGCCTCGGGAAATGGGAAACCCTGGGCACCGGCCTCCGCCGCGCTGAGGGCGCGGTCGCCTTGACGGTAGGCCTCGTTAATGGAGACATCCTTGTCATCAAGCGCGCTTTGAAGTGCCCCGGAAAGGGCGAGATCCTTGTCATTGCCGGGCCGGCGGTTGATGAAGTCAGCGATGGAAATGAACGGGCCACGGAGCCGCACCTGTTTGACGATGGCCTCGGCAAGCTCCCCGATCTGCTCGTCGGTCAAGGTCCGAAAACCGAGCCACTGAGCAGGATCGGCGGAGTCGCCGAGCGTGGAGGCATCGATCTCACCCGCAGCCGGCCTGAGCAGGGATGCGACCGGGGTTTCCTCTGTTCCCAACAGCTCCGCATCCTTGTTCAGGGCGGGAGTCGCACTGACGGGAACCTTGCCTCCTTTGAGCCCCGCGAGGAACGCCCGCCATGCCGTCACCGAGGTGGAATTGACGTTGAACATGCCATCGACCATCAGGCAGGACGCGATGCGTTCGGCGGCATCGTCGGCAGGTTTGTTAGATGGAAACATCGCACTGATGGCTCCCGCGCGGTCGCTGGCCCACGGTTTCATCCGCTCGTTGGGCAGCGCTTGGAAACTGGAAGGGTCGGAGGCGAGGAACGCCTCCAGTCGCTCTTTCTGTTCCTCGTAGGCGGTATTGCTGTTCCGATGGGCGGAGTTCGTGCGCGGCTTGATAGAGGAGTAGAAGTAGGTATCCCAGAGCGCCAGATTGGCGAGATACGAATGGTCCGCCGCATCCCTCCCGGCAAGCTGGCCACGCACCTCGGAGGGAGCGAGGAACGAAGGTGCGAAGGAGTTGGAGATCGCATGGCTGATGGATGGCTGCAGGAACCAGGATCGCTCGCCACGTGCCTGGCCGAACCTCGCCCCCTCGGCCGCGGCGTGCTGCAGGGCACCGAGCGAATGGATCGGTTCCCGCGGGACCGAACGGGTGATGACATAGGAGACACCGCCGGCAGCACCATACTCCGCACCATAGTATCCCAGACCGTTGGCATCGCACTCGATGATCGGGCTGTTGAGGCTGTTGACCCGACGCATGCCGACCTGGAGGGGTGAGGTTCGCACAATGTCAGGGCTCAGGTTGTAGAGGTCCTGGGACACGGAGGTTTCGTTCGCACGAAGCATCGCGCGGCCGGTAAAGCGGGTTCCCGATTTCTGGCCGCTGGGGAAGAAGGGGTCCGACTCGGTCCGCAGACCATAAGTGAACACGCAGATGGGCCACTTGTTGTTCTCCAGTTCGGCCACGGTCTTGGATGCCGAGGGATCATGAGGCAGGGCGGGAAAAATCTCAGGAAAGGAAGATGCCGCCACCGGCGATTCGCCACTCAAGCGGGAATAGACCAGGTCGATATTGAAACTACCGACGTAATTCGAGGAGCCCGATCCATCCACCAATTCGCCGATGTTATAACTCCAGAGAAACATGCCGGCATCGCTCTTTCCCGCATTGGGCGTCATCGAATAGCTGACCCTCTGGGCGCCGGTCTTGAAAGCAGGGTTGGCTTCGTAAGGAATCGGATAGGCATACCCCGATGCGAACTCCCATCCGAGTTTCCCATCGAACTGCCACGTTCCGATGCCCGGGTTCTTGATCGAGTCCCCGAACCCCTGCGCGATCACCTGGACCTCGCCGGGGCGCATCACGAGGTTCTGGGTGCGACCCAGCTGGCCGTAGAAAAAGAACAAGCGGTCGTTGGAGAGTTTCTTGATCGAGTTGCTGTAGGTGGACTTGCTTCCCGATGGCCCGTTGGCGAACCTCAGGTTCAGGTCATAAGGAATCGCCCAGCTTTTGAAGGTGGCGAAGGCGTCCGTTGGAACGTGGAGGCAGACATCGAAGGGATTCCAAATCGTAAACACCGGATCGGCCACGAGGAACAAGTCATACTCCTTCTTGCCTTCTGCATTGGTCTTGCTCCTGCTGATGAGCGAGTAGAGCAAGGTCAGTTGGAGCCTCGGCAAATGCTTGTAGAGAAGGAACGGGTCGTTCTTTTGCGCAGCGCACTTGAGGAAAGGCAGACCGGAAGGAATCGTGCCACCATCGGCATGCGCGGGCGGACTGGCCGGGTAGTCCAGTTCCGCCCAGATGTTGTGGTCGACCCAAAGTTCGCCGAGATTGATCCCAGGCGTGGAGCCCGCCGTGTAGAGCGGCGCGACCTCCGGGGTGTTGGGTTGCGGCCTCGGCTTCTCCAGCAGGAAATTCAAATCCTTGCGGAGACCACCGGCGCGCACGTTGGTCAGCAGCCCGAGAGAGAGCGCCGTGGCATCATGGAACAGCGGTTTCGCCGCTTTGCCGAGGAATTCCGTGGTTCGCCCGGATACCAGCCGGTCCAGTTCCGGCGCATCAAGGGCAAGCGAGTCACTGCCGAAAAAAGCCTCATGGGCGGCGCGTGGCGCCGACTGCATCCGGTCGGAGGCCGCGAGCTCATCCACAGCCTGCTCCACAGCTCCGCCCAGCTTGGCTTTCATGTTCTGATCTCCCACCCACCAGGCCAAGGCACCCGTGGAAGTCTTGATTAGTCCGGCCCTTACCGCATCTTGATCCTCACCGGCAACCACCATCGGCACCATGTTGGATGACGGCCTTGAAGACTTTGCTGAGGAAGAATCGGTAACTACGGCTCCATCACCCGAGATCAGCCAACGGCGGAAAGTGGGCGACGGGCGGGTTTCCTGAT
>JBFZFJ010000363.1:0-4014 GCA_041306405.1 Verrucomicrobiales bacterium
CCGCGGAGTCGAGCTGGCGGGAAGAGACCCCGAGATCCATCAGCAGGCCGTCGGCCCGTTCCCCCATTTGGATCTCGGGGATTTCCGGGAGTCGCGAGAAGTTTCCTTCCCACGTGGAAAAGCGTCCGCCGAATGCGGCGAGCCGGGCGCGGGCGTGGGCCAGCGCCTCGGGATCGCGATCGACGCCGAGCACGCGGGCACCGGCTTTGAGAAAAATCTCGCTGTGTCCGCCACCGCCGAGCGTGCCGTCGATGATGAATTTGTCCGTTCCCGGAGCCATCCACTCGGCGACCTCCGCCGGGAAAACCGGCAGATGGTAGTCGCCGGCAGCCACGGTTTCTGAAAAATCGACGGGAGCCTGCGCTGACAACCAGCCAGGAGCAGCGCAGGCATCCGTTTGATCGACAAGACGACGTGCTGTCCCGAGCGCGCCGTCTTGTGCTGAAAGAAAAATTGACGATGGCCGCGCTGACAACCAGCCAGAAGCAGCGCGGACCATCGATTCAAAAAGCGAGAGAAACTCTGTCCCGAGAGATTTCCTACGCCCAGCCATGAAAGTCACCAGACGCCGCGCCGACAACCAGCCAGGAGCGGTGCGGACGTCTGTTTGGATCGACGAAGCGGCGTGCTGTCCCGAGCCAGCCAATTCGTCTGAAAAGAAAATTTGCGACGGCCGCGCTGACAACCAGCCAGGAGCAGCGCGGACCATCGATTCAAAAAGCGCGAGAAGCTCTGTCCCGAGAGACATCGCGCGCCCAGCCATGAAAATCAGCGGATGCCGCGCCGACAACCAGCCAGGAGCGGTGCGGACATCCGTTTGCATCGACGAAGCGGCGTGCTGTCCCGAGCCAGCCGATCCGTCTGAAAAGAGTCCCAACCCTGACACCCGGGCGAAAGCGGCCGGAGCCGCAGTGCGGACCGCCTCGAGTGTCAGAATTGGTGGGGTGAACAACATTGCTGCTGTTGGGTGTGTGGTGGGTGAGTGTTTAGAAAATTCCGAGATCGTCCTCTTCCTCCGCGACGCGGCTCTCGATGGCGATGACCACTTCGAAATTGGACTTGCTCCAGATTTCGAAGTAGATGCCGCGACCGGCGAGCACGACTTCCGCATCGGCGGCGATGCCTGCCTTTTCACTGAGATCTTTAGGAACGAGCAGCTTGCCTTGATCATTCAGGGTCACCTCGCGGCAGAGCATGGCGAGCTTGCCGAGCAGCTTGCCTTTCTCAACGGGGGTCTTGTCGCTGTCTTTGATCAGGGCGACTTTTTCGTTGTAAGCTTCCACGCTCAGGACCTTCACCACCGGCATTTCGTGGGCGTTGGAAAACTGAAGGAACAGAGGCGCCTCCGCCTCGGGACGCCACGCCGTCGGGATGGAAACCCGAAACTTCGGGTCCATCTTGAAGGGCTTGAACCCTTTATAGCGTTGATCGGCGGTGCTCATTTGCAGAGGCTGACTGGCGCGTCAGTGCCGAAAAATACACTCAGATACACCGAGCCCGCAAGATTAATTTGAGACATTTTTACTAAATTCTTAAGACGTTCATTTTCAATTGTTTAAAATCGAATCGAAATCAAACTTTTCAAGGATTCACACCGAAAACGGCTGCCGGGCCGACGAATTTTGAGCGAAATTGTTTGAAAAAACGCCCGAAATCCAGTAGTTTTTAAATTAATCCGGGCCAAGTGTACGGCGTGACCGGTTTTTTAACGAAAGTGTACCCGCACACCGACTATGAGATCTTCCCCTCTGGAATCCCACTTGTCTTTGATTGGGAAATATTAGAAGCTTTGATCCGTGAACCGACTGAAACATGGCTTGGCAATTTGGCTTTGCTTGGCAGCGTTGCTTCTTCAGGGCCACGGCCAGTCCCTGCCCGAGTGGCTGTCGAAAAACGCCGCGCACAAACCACCTGACTTTGGAATCCTGGATGAAAGCCGCTTTTTCAACCGGGATTCCGGCGCGTTCAAACGAATTTCCGACCAAATCCGGAAAACGGAACAGGATCACGGCTACCGGATTTATCTGGTGGTGGAGCCGGTGCTGATCGCCGCCACGGCCCCGGAAATGGCCGCCGAGCTGCGGCAGGCCTGGGTGCCCGACGGCAATGGACTGGTGATGGTGTTTGAATCCGACAGCCGCCAATTGGGCGTCGGCCGGGATTTGACCGGATCTGCCGAAAATCCGCTGCGGGTGCCCTCTCATGAATTGACCGCATTGCTCAATCGCGCGCTGGAGGCCGCCGACCCGAAGCTGGCCAAGGAGGCTTACATCGAAAATTTCGTGGAACAACTCACCGGCGAGCTCGACTCCTATTTCAAACGCCGCGCCACTCCCCCGCCCGCCGACCGGTCGGTGAAAATCGGCCTGCTCGTCGCCGGCACGCTCGCGCTGCTGGGCCTTGCCGCGATCGGATTGGGCGGACTGGTGCGGCACTCCAGCATGGCCGGCGTCCGCAGTTTCCGTTTCCCGACGGTAGACCGCCCGGAGCGCCTCGGCGCTCCCTGCGGCGGCAATGTCACTGCCCGTCGCTTCGCTCCGCCGACACCGCGTGCTTGAACCCGCGCCGGCGGACTGGCAGGTGCTTCGGCAAAATAGCCGAAAACAAATGCACCAGTGGATACGCGCAGAGCGCGAGCAGCACGCCCATCGCCAGGAAGCCGACGATGAAGTTGCTCACCGAAATCACGCCGATGCCGGGCATGTGCGCGGTGGCCTTCGCCAAAAAGTGGGGAACCGGCAGCGACAGGACATCGATCAACCACTGACCCAGACTGATCTGCGCGATCCAGAACGGGACGTTGGTGAAAGGATTGCTGACGAAGCAAGCCGCCATCGCGAACGGGACGTTCACCCTGACCCGCATCGCAATGATAGCGGCCACGATCGACTGCGGGATCATCGGCATCATCGAGAAAAACAAGCCGATCGCGAGCCCCGCGGCCACGGTGTCCCGACAAGGCACCCACAGGCTGCGATGGAATAGCGGCTTCGAAATCCTCTGCCACCACGGACGATGGCGGAGCTTCGGGTGGCGCAAGGCACGGAATGCCCGCCGAACCATTCTCAAGTAGTGGACTTTCATGGTGGCAAGGGCATCTGGCGGCACCATCCGCCACCCCCCGCGCCGAATCAACTGCAAATGCCTTGCTCCCCGGCGAGCCCTTACGCAGCTTCGTGAAAATTCCACCATGCAACCTTGGCAAGCATTCATCCTGGGCGTGATCGAAGGGATCACTGAGTATTTACCGATCAGCTCCACCGGGCATTTGCTCGTCGCGCAGCACCTGATGGGCATCGGCACGGCGACGGCGACGGAAAAAGCCGCGGCCGACACCTTCGCCATCTGCATCCAGGGCGGTGCCATCCTCGCGGTCCTCGGCATCTACCTGAAGCGCGTGCTGCAGATGCTCCGCGGCGTGATCGGCCGGGACCCCGATGGCCTGAAACTCGCCGTCATGCTGGTGGCCGGATTCCTCCCAGCCGCCGTCATCGGCCTGGCCTTGAATGACAAGATCGAGGAAAAACTCTTCGGCATGTGGCCGGTCATCGTCGCCTGGATCGTCGGCGGCGTGATGATCCTCGCGACCGCCTGGTGGCGCAAACGCAACCCCGCGGCGGGCCGCGGCAAGGAGCTGTTTGAAATGACCTGGAAGATGGCGCTCGTCATCGGCCTGCTGCAATGCTTGGCGATGTGGCCGGGCACCAGCCGCAGCCTGATGACCATCGTCGGCGGCCTGCTCGTCGGCCTCTCGATCCGCGCGGCGGTCGAGTATTCGTTCTTGCTCGGCGTCCTAACACTCACCGCCGCCACCGCGAAGAAAGCGGTCTGGAAGGTGGACGGGCTCGACGCGTCCTATCACGTCTGGTTCGGCGGCACCAAACTGATGTGGGACTCCTACGGCCCGCTTCCGCTCGCCGTCGGCATCGTGGCGGCGGCGATCTCCGCGGCCATCGCGGTGAAATGGCTGGTTTCCTACCTGCAAAGCCACGGCCTCTCCGTCTTCGGCTGGTA
>JBFZFJ010000364.1:0-4186 GCA_041306405.1 Verrucomicrobiales bacterium
TGGATTATGCCCAGTGCCGGGAGGAGTCACTGATCGGAATCAAGCGGGCTGGGGCAGATGTGCTTTTGACCTATTTCGCGCGGGAGGTGGCGGAGGGGAAGGGACACCGGTGGTCCTAGAGCGCCGCTGCAAATGGGGAGATTAGCCCGGGGGCCAGTCGAGGGGGCGGCCGCCGAGGAGGTGGATGTGGAGGTGGGGAACGCTTTCGCCGGCGTGGGGGCCGTGGTTGATGACGAGGCGGTAGCCGGTTTGGTCAAGGCCCTGCTCCTTGGCGATGTCGCGGGCGGCGAGGAGGAGGCGGCCGAGGAGTTCGCTGTCGCTTTCGCGGGCTTCGCCGATGCGCGGGATGACGCGCTGCGGGATGACGAGAATGTGGACGGGAGCCTGCGGGTTGATGTCTCGGATGGCGAGCACCTCGTCGTTGTTGCGCACGATGTCGGCGGGGATCTCGCCGGCCGCGATGCGTTCGAAGAGGGTCATGTCAGCTCGAGTTCGACCCCGCGTTTGCGGCGGAGGCGGACGGCCTGCCCGCGCACATGGGCGACGATTTCATTGCGCAGCGCGGCGCAGTCCTTGCGCCAGCTGCGGGCGCGGCGGAGACGTTTGACGCAGTCGGCGAGGTCGCAGAATTCGATGCGCGAGGTGCGGGAGGAGAGGACGCGGCGCAGAGTGCAATCGAGTTCGTGGAAGAAAGCGAGTTCGTAGCCGGCACCGGCGGACTCGGCCAATGCGGCGAGCGAGATGCGCACGGGTGGTTCGGGGAGTTGGAAGCCGCGGGCGACTTCGGGGTAACCGATCACTTGGAGCACGCTGGAGACGAGGGTGCGCAGGCATTGGCTGGCGATGATGTTCTCTTCGAATTCGAGCTCGAGGTAGGCGGTCACGCTCTCGGCCACGTGCGGGGCGAGCCACCAACGGCTGTAGCCGGCACCCTCGGCGGCTTCGGCCACCGCGCGCTCGAGCCAGACGCGCTCGTATTTGATGGCGCGTTGGTCGGAAAGGCGGACGAGCGGGAGATTGTCGGCGAGGGCGATCAAGGAAGTTGAGGGTTGAGAGTTGAGGGATGAGGGAATCTCAGGCGGGGGCTTTGGGTGGCGAGGTGAAGAGTTCGGGTTGGTCGGCGCGGCGGGGGGTGCGCTTTTTCATTTGTTCGACTTCGTCGACGAATTCGCCGGCTTCCTGGAATTGGCGGTAGATCGAGGCGTAGCGGACGTAGGCGACGGGATCGATGGCTTGGAGCTTTTCCATGGCGCGCAGTCCGATGAGGCGGCTGGGCACTTCGCGTCCGGTTTCGACGCCGAGTTCGGTCACGATTTCATCCACGAGGCGCTCGAGGATTTCCAGTTTGATCGGGCGCTTTTCGCAGGCCTTGGAAAGACTGCTGACCAACTTGTAGCGATGGAAAGGTTCGATGCGGCCGCCACGCTTGAGGACGCGCAACTCGATTTGCTCGATCGCTTCGTAGGTGGTGTAGCGTGTGGCGCACGCGAGGCACTGGCGACGGCGACGGATCCGCTCGCCTTCCTGAATGACACGCGAGTCGATGACGCGATCTCGCATGTCTCCGCAACGGGGGCAACGCATAGTGGTTTTAGCTGACTGCGGTGAGAAAACACCACAATGGGTTGTGGTGTCAAGTGCCGTGGTAACATTTTCGGCAGCGGTTATGGTGGTCGGATGGACGGGCGGAAATTTGTTGTCGGGCGGGTCACGTTGAGCGACCGGGCGGCGGCGGGTGTTTATGAGGATGCGAGCGGGCCGGAGATCGAGCGGGTCTTGCGCGGGTTTTTTGACGAGGAGATGGAATTCCATGTGCGGGTGCTGCCGGATGACCGGACGGCGATCGAGGAGACGTTGCGGGCCATGGTGGAGGAGGGCCTGCCGTTGATCGTGACGACGGGCGGGACCGGGCCGTCCGAGCGTGACGTGACGCCGGAGGCAACGCGGGCGGTGATCGAGAAGGAACTGCCGGGGTTCGGCGAGATCATGCGGGTGAGGTCTTTCGACAAAGTGCCGACGGCGATTTTGACGCGGGCGGTGGCGGGGATCGCGGGGCGGTCGTTGATCGTGAATTTGCCGGGGCGCCCTTCGGCGATCGCGGAGTGCCTTGAATTCATTGCACCGGCGATTGCCGAATGCCTCGAGCATGTCGCGGGTTGGCGTCCGCGTTTGGCGGTGGCTGCCAAAAGCTAGAACTCGTGCAGTTGGAATGTAAGATACACAAAATCAGGAAGTTGCATTTGAGGTGTCTTCAAATTGCGTGGGAGGCTTGACGACACGACGTCTCCATTTATTTTGGTTTTGTGAAAATCTTTATCACCCTCTTCCTCTCGGCAGTTCTCCTCGGCCAAGCGCCATCACAAGCTTGTTCGCGCGTGATTTTCAAAAACAGCGAAAATGGTGTTTACACCGGCCGCTCCATGGATTGGTTCAATGAAACGGGCACGGATCTTTTCGTTTTTCCCCGCGGGATGAAGAGGGACGGGGGCACCAGCGGGAACACGCTCCAGTGGACCTCGAAATACGGGAGCGTGATCTGCTCTTTCTACAATGCCGCGACGGTCGACGGCATGAATGAGAAGGGACTCATGGCCAATCTGCTTTACCTCTCCGATGCCGACTTTGGTTTGCCAGGAGACAAACCCACGCTGAACATCGCCGCTTGGGCGCAATACGTTTTGGACAACTACGCCACGGTGGCCGAAGCCGTGGCCGTGCTGGAGAAAGATCCTTTTCGCATCGTGGCCCCGGTTTTGAAGGGCGGAGTGGCCGCCACCTGCCATCTTTCGATCTCCGATGTGACCGGAGACTCGGCGATTTTCGAATTCATCGAAGGCAAGTTGGTCGTCCACCACGGCCCGGAATACAAGGTGATGACCAACCAGCCGCCTTTCGACCAGCAGTTGGCCATCAACGAATATTGGAAAAACGTCAAGGGCTCCGACTTCCTGCCCGGCACTTCGCGTCCGTCCGACCGCTTTGCCCGCGCTTCGTATTACATCAATGCGATTGCCGAAGGCGTCGATAAAAACTACGTGTCGATCGTCCCGGGGCACACACTCGGAGACCAGAGCATCGCCAGCTTGCTCAGCGTCATGAGGGATATCAGCGTTCCGCTCGACTTGAGCAGCTCAGCCAGCGATCCGAACAACGCCTCGACCGTGTGGCGGACCATCAGCGACCAAAAGGATTTGGTCTACTATTATGATTCTGCCGCCTCGCCGAGCATCTTCCACGTCGAGTTGGCCAAGCTCGATTTCAAGGAAGGCGCGCCGGTGAAAAAGCTGACGGTGTCCGGAGGCCAGATCTACGGCGGAGAAGTTTCGGCCGAGTTCCAGCCCGCGGAAGCGTTCGCTTGGCTGCCGCAAAACGGCGCCAAGTAACCGGCGCGCGGCATGGCAGAGTGTCCGGCTCGCGTCGCGGGCTGGTGTCCGCGGCGGGCGCCCGGTAAAGAAGGGTGATGAAGACGCGAGTATTTTTGGTCCGGCATGGGGCCACGGTGCTTTCCGCGGAGGACCGTTTTGCGGGAGCGACAAATGTGGAGCTGAGCGAGGGTGGACGGGAGCAGGCGCAGGCGTTGTCGAAGCGCTTGGCGGGTCAACCGATCACGGCATTTTTTGCTTCGCCGTTGGACCGGACCACAGAGACCGCGCGTATTCTGGCCCAGCCGCACGATTTGCCAGTGCAGCCTGACTCCGGTTTTCTCGAGATCAATCACGGGGTGTGGGAGGGACTGACCAGGCAAGAGGCCGAAACGAAGTTCGGCGACACGTATCTGAAATGGGAGTCCGACCCCTACAACTTCGCGCCGGAGGGAGGGGAGACGGGTCTGGCCGTCGCTGCTCGGGCCATGCCGTCCTTGCTTCGCGCGGTGGGTGCGCACGCCGGGGAAATGATTTGCGTGGTTTCGCACAAGGCGACGATCCGGTTGCTCCTCGGGGCGATCCTCGGGTTTGATCCGCGGCGGTATCGTGACCATCTCGATTTGAATCCGGCCTCGCTGACCATCTTGGATTTTCGCGATGCGATGGAGGCGCGGTTGACCCTTTACAATGATGTTGCCCACTATGCGCCGGACGGTCTGGCTATCCCGCCGATGCCGGGCGGGAGGTTGTCGAAGGTGTGGGGCGACGGGAAGGGGTGAGGAGCACGCGGCTCGCGTACCCGTGCCGCACAAGGCGGACGA
>JBFZFJ010000365.1:0-3226 GCA_041306405.1 Verrucomicrobiales bacterium
CCCACCTGTCGGATGCGCGGGTAGTCGGGGGGAAGAGAAGGCGCGGCCATGGAAATCGCGAAGTGTCGGGAGAGGCGCAGGTTAAGTCAACCGATTCCGGGCAGGGTGGAGGGGGAGTGCCGCGCGACAGGAATGTCGCACATCCTTGGGGTGGAAGAGCGAGTGGGGACAGGGTGGAAGAGAGCAAGTGGGGACAAAGGGAGCAAGTGGGGACACAAAGGGAACAAGTGGGGACAAAAGGGAACGAGTGGGGACAGGTAAATAATGCGGACGTGAATCAGGAAGAGCGAGTGGGGACAGGTAAATAATGGAAGAACGAGTGGGGACGTATAAAGAATGCGGACGTGAATAAAGAAGGGGCGACATTGCCGCGCTGCGCTTGCCCTTTGGGCAGCCTATGGCTTGCTATCTCCGCTTCGCTGCGATTCCTGGCGCTCGGCAAGCCCGGTCGGGGAATGGGTTTTCAGTGACCGTCGATCAAAAGTAGAACGGGTCTCCAGTCCCGTTCTAGCAGCCCCCCTCCCGGCCGGGGCCGGGGAAAGACATCGATGAAACTTCCTTGAGGGCGATTCGGAAGTGCTACCTGTTGTCGGCGCATTCTGCTGTGTGCGGCAGCGATACACCGGTCTAACAGTGGTGCTTTCCCAAAGCCCGTCTAGCAGCTTGGTGCCGGAGGCCGTGCGTGAGGTCATTGGTGGCGAGCCGGGCACTGCCCGGGCCGACCCCGCATAAGAGAATACTCATGCAGTTACACCCTCCGGGCCGCCGCAGTCAGGATGCATAAACGCTAACCGAATACCAGGACGCATTATGGCCCACCAAAAGAACGAGAGAACCCGCAAGAAGAAAACCCGTCCCGCACCGGGCAGAACCAATCCCGATGCCGCCGGAATCGACCTGGGCGCCACCGTCCACTACGTGGCCGTCCCGGGAGACCGCGATGAAAACCCGGTGCGGCACTATGGCACGCTCACCGAAGATCTCATCGAACTGGCGGATTGGCTCAAGCAGTGTCGCATCACCACCGTGGCAATGGAGGCCACCGGCGTTTATTGGATACCGCTGTTTCAAATCCTCGAGGATCGCGGGTTTGAAGTTTGCCTGGTCAACGCCCGGCACGTCAAGAACGTGCCCGGACGCAAGAGCGACGTGCAGGATTGCCAGTGGCTCCAATACCTGCACAGCGTTGGCCTGCTCAACGCCTCGTTCCGTCCTCCGGCGGACATCTGCGCGGTGCGTTCGCTGATGCGCCACCGCGAGAGTCTGATGCGCACCGCCTGCCAGCATCTGCTGCGGGTGCAGAAGGCACTCGACCAGATGAACGTGCAATTGCACCACGCCGTTACCGACATCACCGGGCAGACGGGGCTTGCCATCCTGGACGCCATTCTCGCGGGCGAACGCGCCCCCGAGGCGCTGGCGCGGCTGAGGCATTTCCGTTGCAAGAAGAGCGAGGCGGAAATCGCCAAAGCGCTGCGGGGAGACTGGCGCGAGGAGCATCTCTTCACCCTGCGCCAGTCGCTGGAGGCGTGGCGCTTTCACCAGAACCTCATGGCCGACTGTGATCTGCAGATCGCCAGCCGAATGGACGCCATCGAAGATCGGGGAGCCGGATCGCCACCCGTGACCGGCAGGAAGAAAGGCAGCAAGAGCCACGAGGAGCCGATGCGCGAACAGCTTTACGAGAAGTTCGGCGTCGATCTGACCGCCGTCGAAGGCGTGAGCATCCAGACTTGTTTGGTTTTTTTGAGCGAAGTCGGCACCGACGTTGAAAAGTTCCCCAGCGCCGAGCACTTCGCCTCCTGGATGGGGTTGTGTCCGGACAACCGGATCACCGGCGGACGGACCCACGCCGCCCACACCCGCAAGGTCCAAAACCGTCTCGCCAACGCCCTGCGCATGGCGGCGCAGTCGCTGCACCGCTCGAAGGCAGGGCTGGGCGACTGGTTCCGCCGCTTGAAGGCCAAGCTCGGAACCAAGGCGGCGGTGACCGCCGCCGCCCACAAACTCGCACGCATCCTCTGGGCGATGGTCAAACACCGTCGCCCCTACGACCCCGCGCGTCTCGGCAATCCGGAACTGGCGCAAGCACGCAAAGAGCGGTATCTTCGCCGACAGGCCGAGCAACTCGGCTTCACCTTGACCCCGGTCCACGGGGAAGTTTCATAAGAGAGTCGACTCGGAGGAGCCAATTGGATGAATGCGCGACGAAACGGGGACGGAGTGATTTGGATTGACCGCGACCCGTGCCCCGGAGGATAGTGGGAAAAAATCATGAAACTCTCCCCGACCCTCCTCGTGGCCCTCTTCGGGCTGACCTTGCAATACACCGAAGCGCGCGAGATGCGCACCCTGACGAACGCGGACGGGAAAAAGATCGAGGCCGAACTGATTTCGATGAAGGACGGCAAGGTCCGCATCATGGCGAACCGCCGCGTTTTTGAAGTCCCGGTGGCGAGCCTCTCGAAAGAGGATCAGGAATTCCTCGCCTCGTGGAAACCCGCCGGCAGCGAGGGTGAGGAGGGTGAAGAGGGTGAAGTGGCGAGCTACTACACCGAGCTCATCTTCGAAGATGACTTTTCCAAAGACGGCTTCGGCGAGCAGTGGACCCACTACAAGAGCGAGAGCGTCGTGAAGGACGGTGTCCTCATCGGCAAGACGATCGACATCAAAGATCACGCCGGCGTCGATGCGATTCGCTTCGAAGGGAAGCAGGACCTCGAGGTCTCGGTGAAGTTTAATTTCATGGGCGAATCGGCCGAGCGTTTCAATATCTGGCTCGATGACAAGGATTACAAAGGCTCACACGCCGGGCATATCAGCAGCATCACGATCACGCCGACCAATGGATCCATCTCGGATGCAAAAACGGGGAGTTTTGAAAACGCCATCTATGCCAAACGCAAAGACGGAGGCACCCTCGACGAAGCGACCGAGGAGATGCTGAAGACAAAAACCGCCACCTTTCCCCTCGATCTCGACCGTGAGAAGTGGCACACCCTTCTCGTTCAGACAAAAGGTGACGAGGTCATCGTCTCAGTGAACGGCTACGAGGTTGGAAAGCTCAAATCCGAGGGCCTCGCTCATCCGACGAAGTCAGTCGTGAGCCTCACGACGAACATCAACGACGTGCACTACGATGACTTCGCGGTTCGTGCTGCGAAGGGCGGGACACCGGCCGAGTGACTTTTCATCGGATTTCTCCCGACCCATGAGTCCCCGACCT
>JBFZFJ010000366.1:0-11000 GCA_041306405.1 Verrucomicrobiales bacterium
CTTCCGGCATCAGCAGCACGCGCTGCCGCGGCAACGCGTGGGCAAGACACAGCGCCTCAATTTCCTCAAGATCCGCCGGCCCGGCCACCACGAACTTGAACCACGCTTTCGGCGATTTCGCGAAAAATCCAAGCGCCTCGGGATTGATCCGCAGCGACTCCGGCATGCCCGCGTTCGAGAGTTTCGGGGAGACGTTGAACTGGTTCACCGCCTCATGAAATGCTGCCGAGGGAATGCGCGTCGCGTTGGTTTCCACCTCGAACTGGTGCTCCGGCTGGCGCTCCCTGATGTGGCCGATCATTTCGGAAAACGCCTTTTCCTGCACCAACGGCTCGCCGCCGGTGATCACCGTGCGCGGGCAGCCGAACGCCAAAACCCGCTCCGCCGCGTCCGCCGGATCGATCTCGCAGGTCACGTCCGCCTTGCGGAATTTCGCGTAGCCCGGCACCGCGTCCTTCTCGTGCGGCCATGGCGTTCCCTCGAAATTCCACGTGTGATCCGTGTCGCACCAGACGCAGTGGAGATTGCAGCGCGACGCCCGGATGAACACGGCGGGCGCGCCGACGCTCACGCCTTCGCCTTGGATGGTGTGGAAAATTTCAGGGCCGTCGCCGAGTTTCGCGAGTTTCATGGACACCCCGGAGAAAACACGGATGAACTCGGATGGACATGAAATTTTCCACTGCTAGTCTCCGCGCATGAGCATTATTTCAGGTCGCGGCGATTCGGGGGAAACGGATTTGATGTTTTCCAAGCGCATCGCCAAAACCTCCCTGCGTGTCGAGGCGCTCGGCTCCGTCGATGAACTCAACGCCGCCCTCGGCCTCGCCCGCGCCGCGGAGGGACAGGCCGACATCGTCACCATCATCGACGGCATCCAGGCGCGACTCGTCGGACTGATGGGCCAGCTCGCCACTCTTCCCGGGGACGAGCAGAAATATGTGGAGAAAAAATACGCCTATCTCAGCCCGGAGGATCTCGAATGGGTCACCGCCACCGCCCACGAATACGAAAAGCGCGGCGTCCGCTTCACCAGCTGGGCCCGGCCCGGTGCGGAAGGCTCGCTGGCCCGCGCGGGCTTGGATTATTCCAGATCCGTCGCCCGCCGCGCCGAGCGCGCCGTGCTCGTTTTGCACGAATCCGGCCAACCCGTTCCGGAAGTCGTGAGATTGTTTTTCAACCGCCTTTCCGACCTCCTCTGGATCCTCGCCCGGGTGGAAGATCGATGAGTCCGGCAATTGATTTCCAAAGATTTCAAAAAGGGGTTGCCAAGTCCCGATCGAGTTCCTAGCGTCCCGCCCTCCAAGGGCAGGTGTCAGAGTGGTCGAATGAGCACGCTTGGAAAGCGTGTGTGGCAGCAATGTCACCGAGGGTTCGAATCCCTCCCTGTCCGCTCTTGGTTTGTCATGACCGATTTACGTCCTGATGCTCATTCATGATCTATTCTGGGTTAGTTTGATGAAAACCAGGCCGCCAGCAGCCGGATCCCAGCGCCGCCGCCCATGCCACTACTCGCACAAATCTCAATTGTGCCTTTAATCCTGAGTGAGCGCGCGCTACTTTCCGGCAGGCCGGGCGGTGACGCCGACCGACTCCAATAACTGCGGAATGAAGTCTGCGTATGCAGTGGAGTATAAGAGCATATCGTCTTCCTTCAGGAGTTCGTGAGGTGGATTCGATACTAGGAGAAGCTGTTCAGCTTCCTCCCATTCGTCTTTGATTTTCCAGTGGGGGAAAGGCGAGCACGGCGATCTCGCGGTAATCGATGGGCAGCCCGTCCTCGCCTTTCGGCGCAAGCGGCACTACGGGAAAAGGCAGGACCTGAGAGAGGCTGGCCGGACCCTGGACGGTGATGTCGGAATGATAGATGCCCTTCATGGACTCCTGCGGTTTGATCCAGCTTCCGCCCGCATTCCAACTGCTTGAGGCCACCATGCCCAAATGTAACCCCAAGCGGTCCGCCTGCTCGATGGCATGGTTGACAGCCTTGAGCGATTCAGGACCGAGGAAAGGGGGCCCGGCCGGCACCTTCTCCTCCGGATGGGTCCGGATCACACCAATGTCCCAGATCTCCGCGCCGGACATCCCCTTGGCCTTCATCTCCTCAAGTTCAAAGGTGAGGCGGTCCAAATCCACATCGCCGTTGATCCAGTCCCAGAACGCGCCGGGCCGAGCCTCCATCGGCGGATCCTGGAACAAGGCCGCCGTGGGTTCGCGACTCGCCGCCGGGCTGGCCTTTGCGATGACAAACTCGACCAACTCCTCACACTGGAAGAAACCCTGCCACATGTTATGTCCTTGGCCAGCCGGAATGCGCATCCGTATGTTGCCGCCCAGCTCGCGGTAACGACTGGCAAGCAAGGCGGAGTTGTCTTTCAGAGGCACCACATCATCCGCATCGCCGTGGATGTGAAAAATCGGCACGCCGGCTTTTGCCAGTGGAGCGAGGCGGTCGATCGGGTTGTGTTGCGCGAGTTGTTCTTCGAGTTGCGCCGCGGTCAGGCCATAGGCACCGCAGGCCTGATCGAGCCCGGGCCAACTGCGGAGGTTGCAGACCGGATAGATACCGGCGATGCCGCCCACCGACTCCGGATGCTCGGCGGCCCAATTATAGAGCATCAATCCGCCGCGACTGCGTGCTAGCAAGCAAGGTTTCGCACTGAACTTGCGATTCTTGACAAGTTCGTTGTAGAGGGCGGTGAAGTGGGCGCGTCCTGCTGGATTGCCATACGATTCACCCACATCTATGCCCGCGATGGCGATGCCATTGTCCAGGAAGCGCTTAAACATCCAGCGCTCTTCGGCTCCTGGAAGATTCGACAGCGTAGGCGCATACCAGACCCACGGCGTGGGGCGGTTCGGGTGGAGGTTCTCAGCCGCCGGGAGAATGACAAACGCGGTGCGGCCGGCCACTTCGAAGACCTCCCCGGGAAGCGGCAGCGTTTTCGCTGGTTTCGGCGCGTCGGCCGCCAGGACCGGAGGTGAGGCGAGCGACAGGAACGATACCAATACCACCGCGAGCGCGAGTAGATATTCAGGGATTGGACCGATGTAAATGCAGCAAAGCGGTCGTGAGCGCGGGATGATAAATGTTTTCATGAAAATGATTCAATGGTTGGAGAATGTCAGCGCCTGACGGCACGCAACTTCGGTTGGGTGGTGGCGGATTCGATGGCCTTGATGGCTTCCTCCACGGCACCGACGCGCTGGTCGTTGAGTGCCCCACCGGGAAACTCGTGGCGCTCGACCTCGGCGTTGAAGCTGGCAATGAGCTCCTTGAGCGCCGGGATCTGCGGCTTGGCGGCGGATCCGTAGCCGGTGATCATTTTCATGATCTCGCCCGTGCGAGTTTGGCTGCCATGCCCGCCCTGGGTTTTCGCCAGACCGACCGCTGCCGCGATGCCTTCCTGGAAATGATATTTGGTCAGCGCCTTCAAGCCCGCCATGCGGATCACATTGTTGAACATGGTGTCCGCCGGACTGGGGCTCTCCACCGCCGCGAGAATGACCGGGGCGAGCGCAACGACGTCGTCCTCGCTGAGTTGGTTCTGAAAGCAGTGTTCGAGCGTGGCACGGGCCATGCCATCGGGATTGGTCGATACCGAACGGATGGCCTGGTTGCGCAACTTGGGATCCACTTTGTTGAGTTCTTCCCTCAGCGGGCCGGAGAACACGGCGGCGGCCAACTGGCCGTGCGCGATTTGCACGGGGTCTTCCCAACGGATCGGCCATGAGGGTTCCGCCGTCGCTACAAGCGCCTTGAGGATGTCTTCGATGGCCGGCTTTGCCGTTGCTCCCATCTTCTTGATGGCCGCAGCGGCTTTGTGACGCACCCAGCGGTCCTGGTGGGAAAGTTGTTTCACCAAAACCGGCAGGGCCTCCGCCGTGTTGAGCAGTCCCAAGGTCTCACTGGCACCCTGAATGCGGTGCGGATCGCCGCTGTCGGCGAGTTTGATAAGTTCGGGCACCAATGTCTTGGACTCTGGACGTGTTGCCAGTTCCTGCGCCGCCCAACTGCGGACAATGGGCGACCAGTTGCCGAAGGCCTCGACGAGTTCCTCCGGGGTCATTTTCTGCCGGTCCAGATCGAAGCGCCCTGCGGCGACGGTGAGGGCGGCCTGGTTCTTGTCGAGCCAACCTGATGGATCGGCATCGCGACCGGTGATGACCAGCTTGCGCAAGGGCAGCGCGTAGGTGAGCACATAGGTGGCGGCGGGACTCAGCCCGTTGTAACTGCTGTTTCCATAGTAGGTATTGTCATGCGTCTGCCCGGCTCCGTATTGTTCAGCTCCGTCATAGGTGAACGATCCGTCCGAGCGGCGGACCAGATCAAGGTGCCACGAGGACTTCCGGAAGAACGCGGCTGCAGCCTCGGGGCCGCCGGCGGCCGCACCGAGGGCGCTCCACAGATAGCTGAAGCCCTGCCCGGTGTGACCGTATTCGCGACTCGGGTATCCTGCCGTGGCCATGCGGGCGAAGAACTCCGTCTCCTTCGGCTTGTTGCCCATCGCGGAAAACATCACTGCGGTCGTGGAGTTCTTGCCGTTGTTCTCGTGATACGGCCATGGTTCGTGTTCGCCGTAGGGAATGGCGCCTTTGTCGGTGAAGTAGCCGAAGAACCCGGCGGCGCGGACGATGGCCTGATCGATTTCCGGGTGCTTCACGCCGCATTTTTTGGCGAGCACGATGGCGAGGTTGGCCGGTAGCCCAGCTGAGTTCACGGGACCGTAGGGTGGCACGGAGCCGTTGAATTTCCCGTCCTTGGTAAGTGCGGCGAAGCCATGGCCGAAGGTCCCATACATGCTCTGGCCGCGGGCCAGCAGAAGGGCGCTTTTTTCGATCGCGGGCAGTATCTCCTGGTCGCGGGTGACCATGTAATTCTCGCAGAGAAACACCAGGCGATAGCCCATGTGCCATGTTTTGCCCCAAGTGGGTCCGGCGGGCTTCTTGTCAGGATCGGGATTTTCCTTGGCGAGGCCGTGGGCGAACTCGCGCAGTTTTGGCAGGTATTCCGGCTTGCCCGTCGCAAGCAGGGCAAGGCCTTGAACCGCACCCGTCCACCCGCCCGTCAGCTCCTCCTTTTCGAGCACCTTGCAGGCGTTTTCGAAAATCCGTTTGGATTTCGGGCAGTCCCATGGCGCGGTATCGCTGTAGGTGCCCAGCACCGCGAGCTTGAGTGTGAGTTCCTGTTCTTGGCCGCCGCGTGAAACCAGCAGCTTGAGCACGCCGCTCTTGGCTTCCGTTTCCGCTTCCTGAATGGCTAGGGCGATGCTCTTGCGCGCGTCGTCGCCGAAGGGCTTGCCATCCACACCGAGGATCACATCATCCACCTTCACGACCCCGTCAGCCGGAGAGCCGGCGCCCACGTGGGTGACCAGGATCTGCCGGCTGGCAAGGGTGGTGCGGCCCTGCGCGGCATCCAGATTGTTTTCCGGCTTGGTGTAAATCCAGCCGCGCAAACCCGTCGCACCCAGATTGTAGGTGGCCTTGCGGTCCACCGCCTGAGTGTCCTTGGTGAGATCGGGAACTTGTGAGAAAAGCGGGCTGGCAATACCCATTGCGAGTGCGGCCAGAATGATGGTTGATTTAATTGATAATTGCATAATTCAGGCTCTAACTGGTAATTGTAATTGACTGATCACTTTCCGAGCAACCCGGTCAGCATAGGCTCCATTGCCTTTGCCCACTCACGGTAGCCCTCGGCGTTGGGATGAAGTGCGTCGGGCATAAGATCCTTCCGCAACATGCCGTCTGTCGCGAGAAACGTTTCTTTAAGATCGAGCCAATAAACGGTTTTATTGTCAGCAGACGTCTTCAGAATCCCGTTGAGCTGGTCGTTGCGGATTCTGCCTGGGTCGGTCGGCTTCCACTCGCAGGGGAAGATGGCCAGGAGCAGGATCTTCGAAGCGGGCAATCTGTGATGGACTTCTTTGAGTATGGCCAACACGCCCTGGGCCGTATCCCGCCCTTCGTTCGCCGGCTCGCCGCGATTATTGGTTCCGATCATGATGACCACGACTTTAGGATTCCGTTCTTTCATCCCGTCCAGTCCGCCGTCCTGAATATGCCACAACATATGCGAGGTTCTGTCACCACTGGAGGCGATGTTGACAGCGTTGCGGCTGCCATAATGTTCGTTCCACACCTCGTGTCCCTCGCGGCACCACTCGAATACGATGGAATCCCCTATCATCAGAATATCCACTTTCTTTTCGGTCACCCACCTCTTGCGGTCTTCGTGGTGCCTTATGAACTCTGTCCATCCGCCTCTTGCCCGTTCTTCGGCTCGCGAATCAGCCTGGGTCGCAGAAACATCCTTTGCATAGGACGGATCTTCCCACGGCATCTTTTGAGGGGCCGGGGAGGGTACGGCCTCGACGGCGAAGCAGACCGGCGAGAGGACACACAGCAGTGCTCCGGTTAGGATTACAGTTGGTTTCATTTTTATATATTTGTTGGAAATCATCGTGGTCGACCTCGATCAGCGGGACGCCGCGCCGGACTGAAGCGGCACCTCACAGAAGGTCAGGGCAGCGATTCCGTTTTCACCGATAAGCAGAGTTTCCTGTTTCCAGTTCACCTCTTTGAGATAGGTGATGTTTTTGGCGGTGGATGGCGATTTGAGTTTCAGTGTTAGAAGATTCCCCTTTGTGCTGCCACTGACGACGTGGTCAGGCTCGCCGTCGAGATAGAATTGGTTGGCGAGTAAATCTACCAACATTACGGGTTGGTCGAACTCGAGTGTGATCGTGTCTTTTGTTTCGTTAGCAAAAGCGGCACGTTTCAGGTTAGGCGCTGTTAGAATTTTGGTTGGCTTTACGCCGTAGTGGTCGCGTTCGATGATCGGTTGCACCATACGCGCGAATTCCGCCCACCCCTCCAACGGATAGTGGCAGCCGCCCGGAGGTTTCACACCCAGCGTGGAGAGGATGCTCATGTTGGAAAAGAGAGAGGGCAGCGTGCGCTGTTTCTCGCGCAACATATCGCCAGATCCGATATTTCCGCCCATCCCGCATGAGTTCGGCCAGATCTGGAAAACATAATAATTCTTCACATTCGGAAAGTCTGTTTTCCATGCCGCAGCCATATCTTTGAATAAGTCATGGTAGGTCTCCCACCCGTAGCCGCCCGTCGGGCCGGCGGAGCCTTGATCGTTCTCGCCCTGATGCCAGAGAATGCCGCGGATGCCGTGCGTCAACTTCGCCCCTTCCACTCGCGTCAATAAACTGCCGTAAAGTTTATAGGGATTCGTCCATGGATTGTCACCGCTGGTATCACGACGATTTTGCGGGTTAGGCAAGTGCTGATCGATGCGTGTTCCACCCGCTGCGGCATTGATGATGAAAATGGGCAACTTTTGACTCTCAACCAAACGTTTAGCTAATTCCATGCCCCACCAGCCCAACTCGGCCTTCTCTCCCTTTTGTGCTTTCCACACCGGATAACACCACAGGTTTACAGGGGCGGCTATTTTATCATCTGAAGGACGCCCGTAACTGCGGATCCATTGATTCGTCTCCGGTGGAGATTGTTCGGCGGTATCCGTTGCCAACGCATTTGATTGACCATCGATAATGTATGCATCGCCACAGACCAGATCATTCACCGTATGCAGAACGGTTTCCTTGCCGCCGGTTTTCGTACCAAACTCCACTTTGTATTGGATCAAGCCCGGCTTGAGCTGCGTGGAGAGCGCGTAGGATTTGTCCGCTGCGGGCTTGGACGTCTCTGTCTTGATGAGTTTGTCGTTCGCGTAGAGCTTTAGGAAAACGGCGTCGGCAGCATCGGTCAGCGTTCCATTGTGATAGAGCGTGCCCAGTCCCTTGTCGTCGCGTGCGTAAAACTGGCCGTCCTCGGCTTTCTCATCCTTTCCAGGTGTGCGGGCCAGCCACGGGTCGCTCTTCGGCTCGGTTACCATGATATCCACGCTCTGCGTGACTGGTTTGCCGCCATTGCTAACTTTCACCGTCACCGTCAGCTTGCCACTGTTTTGCGCACGCAGCAGCCGTAGCTTGCCGGGTGTGACTTCCTTGGTGACCGCGAAGGGCTCGGCGCTCCATTCATATTTCAAATCCGCTACGTTCGCAGTCTGCATCGCAGCAAGATTTTTGATCTGAGGCACCACCTCGATGGTCGAACGTCCATCCCATTTTGTCGGCGCTTTGAGGGTGAAGATTGGCTCGGGAATGGTTTCTTTGATGGTGATGGCGATGTCCTTGGTCTTCACACCGTCGGCATAGACGGCCTTGAATCGCAGTATGTAGGACAAGTTGGCGGTCACCCGTTCGGCGGTGAAGGCACAGGTGAACTGATCGACCGCGAGCATGGTCTCGAGGCCATTGTCGATGCGCGACCAAGAGAACTTCTGGGCACCGCCGGCCTGCCCGGTGAGCGTGGTGGTGGCGCCTTCGTTCATGGTCACCGAAGCAGGCGTCACTGCAAAGGTGGAGCCGGATGGCACCAGGGTGCCGACCAGGGTCTGCAGGGACTTCTGATTCTCGTATTCCATTTTGATCCAATCAGCCGAACGGGGCGTTTGGGAAACCCGCACCTCGTCGATATCACCGATGAAATTGTATCTGTCAAGCCAGCCGCCAACCCACAACTTGGATTTGATTGGCAGTTTCATGACGACGTCGGAAGACGCGTCCAATTTCCCGTCCACGTAAATGCGCGCCACTTGGGGGGCGCCCGGCGTGCTGGTATACACCACCTGATGCCATTGCGACTGGCTCAATCTTGTATTGCCTGCGGTGCTGGCAAAATTGCCATCGATAGAGATGCGCGGAGGGCTGGCAATTTTGATTTGAACTTTATTGAAAACTCCTTCGACGCCCCAATCGACCACGTCTCTATTGACCTCACTGGTCCGGAACCAGGCTTGGGTGGAATGTGCCGAAACACCTTTTGGAAAACTGGTAATGCCGTCATTGCCCAGTTGATTATAAGGATGCTCTGTCTCGGCTGGGGGATTCCCTTTTATGGGCTCTCCGCACACGATGCCTTTGTCGCCGGGGAAATACCGGCTTTTGCCTATCATGCCGTTACTCACGGTGGTGCCGATATCCTTCGCCGTGACAGCTCCGGTCGCATCCTGAACGGTTTCGTTCATGTGCAGCACGGCGACATAGCCGTTTGCGAGATTAAAGACCGCAGGGCCGCTGGATTCGCTGACCACCGCAGCGTTGCCCCAATACATTTTAATTTCTTGCCGGGCATTGCCAGTGATGGTCGGGATCTTCACCCATATGGCGGCAAGTCCGTTGACGGCATCCCATTGCTCGATTTCGTACGCCAGTGGGGCACCATCGCCCGAACTGAAGCGTATATCCTCGCCATTGGCCTTGGCTTTGCTGAAGTCGAAGGAGTCTTTGTGCAGTCTTACTAACAGCGGAAAATCCTTCTCGGTCGCAGCAGCTGCTAGGTCGGCTCCTTCGTGTGTGGTGAGGATGAACATCGATCCCGAGTGCTGCCAGCCCGGGTATTGCGCAGCCGCCCCCATCGGCCACAGCGCAAGCAATAATACAAAGAGAGACAAGGGTTTGAGGAGATGGTATTTCATGTGTGTATTCTTCAATTGCATATTTTTATTTTTCGCTGGTTAGTCACTTCACCTCGCCGCTTTCGTTGATCCAAATCGTCATCGGTCCCTTCTCACGGTTCGCCCAGGCATACCAGGGGATGGCGGTCAACTTGACCGGCGTCTTGTTTGCGTCGAGGCCTTGAGGGTGGATCACGGTGACTCCACCCAGCAGCGTGGCACGATGTTCGGTTTTCAGTTCTGCAGACGGTGGCAGGCTGAGCTTGAAAAGATCGACGTCCTTGTTATCGACTCCCTCAAGGCAATAAACGATTGGCCCGCGCATCAGGGCCACCTTGCCCTTGTCCGCCTCGACTTTCTCATGGGCGTTGACGCGGCGGACAGGCATCGGCAGGTCGAGCGCCACCTCGTCACCGGCCTTCCATGAACGCGAGAGGTGGACGTATCCGTCCTTCCCGGGCTTTGCCGCCACTGTTTCTCCGTTGATCTTCAGGAAAACAGGGGCTGTTTCCGTGGACGCAAACCGGTATAGATCGCTGGGAACCGGTTTCCCGAGCGCCCAGCCCGGAATCCGCACGCAGAGGTCAAATTCGGACGGCTTATCCGGCGCGATCTTCAGCTTGATCCTGCCATCCCACGGGTAGTCCGTTTCCTGACTGATCTTCACCACCCTGCCCTCCCCGATGCCGATGGTGGCTTCGCCGGCTGCGTAGAGGTTGACGAAAATTTTCCCGGCCTTCCGGGCATAGGCCAGGCCGCCGACCTGCGGGGTGAAACGGGAGTGCGAGGTCGGGCAGCAGGCCAGACCGATCCAGTCGGGACGCTCCGCTCCATTCCGTGACTCCAGCGGGTTCTGGTAGAAGAAACCTTTACCGGAAAGCGCGAGTCCGGCGATCGCCGAGTTGTAGAGCGTGAGTTCCATGACATCGGCGTATTTGGCGTCGCCGTCCATCAGGTTCATGCGATGCTGCCACAGCACGTTGGCCATGTTGGCGCAGGACTCGCAGTAGGTGATATTCGGCAGCAGGTAGGGGTCGCCGAAGCCTTCGTCGTCGTATTGGGCGGTGCCGACGCCGCCGGTGAGATAGATTTTGCTACGCAACACGTCGTCCCACAGCGTGCGGACGGCCTTGGCGTATTCCGGGGCCTCGCTGAAGCGGGCGAGGTCCGTCATGGCGGCATACATGTAGCCGGCGCGCACGGCGTGCCCGACCGCCTCGGTCTGCTCCAGAGCCGGCTTGTGGTCCTGCATCTTGCCGTCGCGCAGGCTCCATTTCCGCTTCATCCATTCCGGATTGGTCTCGCCGGGCTTCCGTTCCGGATTCCCCCGGGGGATTACCTCGGTGAACCGCTTCCGCTCGGTGCCGTGGACGTGGCCGCGTTCCTCCAGGAAAAACCGGCAGAGGTCGAGGTAACGCTTCTCGCCGGTAGCGCGGTAGAGCTTCACCAGGGCCAGCTC
>JBFZFJ010000367.1:0-10267 GCA_041306405.1 Verrucomicrobiales bacterium
CCCCGGCAGCAAGCGGATCACCGCGTCGCACAGCACCGCCGCCGCCAGCGCGCCGTTGGTCAGAATGTAGTCGCCGATGGAAATCTCCTCATCCACCAGCGCCTCGATCACCCGCTGGTCCACGCCCTCGTAATGCCCGCAAAGGATCAACAAATGCTCCGCCGCCGCCAACTCCCGCGCCACCGCCTGCTTGAACGGCTTGCCTTGTGGCGTCATCAGAATCACCCGCGTCGCCGGACCGCGCAGCGCTTCCACCGCCCCGAACAAAGGCTCGGGTTTGAGCAACATCCCCTGCCCGCCGCCGCACGGCGAGTCATCCACCCGCCGGTGCTTGTCCTCCGACCAATCCCGCAGCTGGTGGCCGATCACCTCCACCAGACCCGCCGCCCGCGCCCGCTGGATGATCGAATCACTCAGCGGAGCCAGCGCCACCTCGGGAAATAACGTCACGATATCAATCCGCATGGCGCGATCCTAGCGGACACCGCGCCCCGGCTCAACCCTCATGCCACGTGAAATGAAAACGCGTCAACTGAGCGCCGCCTTCAGAAATTCATCCACCGCTTCCACAAGCCGCGGATAACTCGACTCGTCGAATGAATGCCCTGCCCCGCTGATTTCCAGCCACTGCTTGTCACAAGTCGCAACCGCGAAAGCGTCGAGCCCGTCCTGCACCGGCACGAGATCGTCCGCGGCGCCGTGGATCAACAACCACGGCTGGGTCACAGCCTCCGCCGCATCAAGGGTGTTGTCGATCGCCTTCAGGTCATCGACGAAAGTCCGGGACAGCGGGAAATCCTCATCCTCCCACATGAAGCCCGCGTCCGGCGTGGCCCCGGAAAACTCGCGCTCCACGAATGCCGCGGTGCGGGTCATTCCTGCCAGTGAAACCAAGGCGCGGATCCGCAGATCCCGCGCCGCCGTGAGCACTCCGACCGCGCCCCCCATGCTGTGGCCCGCGTAGGCGACGTTCACGTCGTTAGGGACCATGTCCAGCACGGCTTGCAGGTCGCCGATCTCCTTGGAAATACTGCAATCCTCGAAGCGCCCTTCCGACCCACCGTTCCCTGAAAACGAAATCCGCAGACAAGGCCAGCCCAGCGCGGCGAGACCTTCCGCCAGCGCCACAAGCTGCGGCCGGTCCTTGTTCCCCGTCACTCCGTGGCCTATTATCACCAATGCATCCGCCCGTGTGCCCGGATGGAATGTGTAGTCGATGCTCTCTCCCGACCGGTTGCGAATTTCTGTTCCTGTCATCATATTGATAAAATCGTTAGTGTCCCGCGCGGTCCGGAAAAGTGAGTTCCGCGATCCCCGACTTGTCTAGCTCTCCCAGACCGAGGTCGATCATTTTCCGGTATTGCACCTCGGTCGCCCGGGACAGCGGAACAATCACCCCTGCGGCATCAGCCATGGCGTTCGCAATGCCGCTGTCCTTCGCTGCATGGGCCGCGGAAAAGTAGCATTCGTGCTCGCGCGTGATCATGTCGTCGCCATCCGTTTCCAGCACCCGCGAGTTCGCGCCGGTCTGCGAGAAAACCTCCTTGAGCAAATGCAAATCCAGCCCCAGCGCGGCCCCCAGCCCGAGGCCCTCAGCAAGTCCGGCGGTGTTGATGTTCATGACCATGTTCACCAGCGCCTTGATCTTCGCTGCGTTTCCCACCGGGCCGACGTGACGCAGCGAGCTTGAAATATCCTTCAGCAGCGGCTCCATCGCCCCGAAAACCGCGGCGTCCCCGCCGATCATCAGATAGAGCGTGCCCTGCCGGGCCTGGGTGATGCTCGATGCCATGCTCGCCGCCAAGGTCGAGGCCCCGACCGCCGCCGCCGCGGCTTCCGCCGCTTCATGGACTGCCGGACTCACCGTGGCGCAGTGGATGAAAACCTTGCCCGCGGCACCCTTGAGCAAGGACTCGTCGCCCTCCAGAATTTCGCGCATCGCCGCGTCGTCGGTCACGACCGTGAAAATCACATCTGCTGCCGCGGTGACCTCCGGCAGCGTCTTGGCCGCCAGACAACCGAGCTCAACGGCAAGCGATGCCGCGATCGCCTCATGATGATCGTAAACCGCGGCGACCGGGTATCCCAGATCCGCGAGACGCCGGGCCATGTTAGCCCCCATTCTTCCAACTCCGACAAATCCAATGGTTGATTTTTGCATCGCGCGCACCTTGGAGGCGTCCTGCCAAAAGCGCAACTTCAAGTTTCCCCGCGACCTGCGCCTCCACACCAGATCAACCGAAGTCCTCGACTCCATTTCAAAGAGAGTGGCTTACTTCAAGAACACTTCCCGCGCCTTGGCTCCCTCGCCGGGGCCGACGATGCCGCGTTGCTCCAGAATGTCCACCATCCGCGCGGCGCGGGTGTAGCCGAGGCGGAGGCGGCGCTGCAGCAGCGAGGTGCTGGCCTTCTGTTCCTGGCGCACCACTTCGATGCATTTCATGATGAGTTCCTCGTCGGCTTGGGAGACGTCGTCGTCTTCATCGTCGTCGCCCTCGCCATTGATAGAGGCTTGGATTTCTTTTTCAAACTGCGGCTTTGCCTGGGCGGCGCAGTGGTCGATGAGGCGCTCGATCTCGGCATCGGTGACGAAGGCTCCTTGGGCGCGCTCGAGTTTGGCGGAGCCGGGTGGCAGATAGAGCATGTCGCCCTTGCCGACGAGTTTGTCCGCGCCCTTGGTGTCGAGGATGACGCGGGAGTCGAGGGCGGAGGAAACCTGGAAGGCGATGCGCGACGGGATGTTCGCCTTGATGATGCCGGTGACCACGTCCGCCCGCGGCGTCTGGGTGGCGATGATGAGGTGGATGCCGGCGGCACGGGCCTTCTGGGCGATCCGAGCGATGCACATTTCGACATCCGCCGGAGCGGTCTGCATGAGGTCGGCAAGCTCGTCGATCAGGACGACGATGTAGGGAAACTTGGTGGGAATCTGCTCTTCGTAAACTTCCTCGTCCTCGTCATCCGCTTCGGGGCCGAGGTCGCCGTCGCTGAGAGCCGAAGCCAGCGAGTTCATCTCCTCGTCCGGCTCGTCTTCCATCATCGACCACGGTGGCGCCTGGTGGCTGCTAGGGACTGCCGGATCGAGCAATTCACTCGGATCGAACGGAACCTCCGGCTCCGGACCATCATCCATCAGCTCTTCGCCGGCCACTTCCGGCTCCGGCGCGGGGGCTGGCTTTTCCTTCTCCGGGATGGGACGGGAATTGAAGCTGTCGAAATTCCGCACGCCGACTTTGGCGAAGATCTTGTAACGTTTTTCCATCTCGTTGACCACCCACTTGAGGGCGGCCACGGTCTTTTTCGGATCGGTGACGACCGGCACCACGAGGTGCGGCAGCCTGTTATACATCTGCATTTCCACCACCTTGGGGTCCACCATGATGAAGCGCAGCTCGTCCGGGCTGAACTTGAAGAGCATGGACGCGATGATCGAGTTGATGCAGACGGATTTCCCTGAACCCGTCGCTCCCGCCACGAGGCAGTGCGGCATGGCCGCGAGGTCGGCGATGACCGTGTTCCCATAGACATCCTTGCCCAGGGCTAGCGGGATCTTTTTCTTGGAAGAGTTGAAGTCCGTGGAGTAGAGCAGCTCATGGAGCGGCACGGCGACTTTCTTACTGTTAGCGATCTCGATGCCGACGGTGTCCTTGCCGGGAATCGGTGCGAGGATGTTGATCCGCTCGGCGCAGGTGGCGCGGGCGATGTCCGCTTCCAGCTGCGAGATGCGGGAAACGCGCAGGCCGGTGGACGGATAGATCTCGTAGCGGGTGATGGTCGGGCCGCGGGTGATGGGACCGGCCGTCACTTCGATGCCGAAGGCCTTGAGCGTATCAATGATGATCTGGCGGGTCTCTTCCTTGTGGTCATCATCCGCATCCGAGTCTTCCACCTCGGGCAGCGGATCGAGCAGGTCGAACTCCGGGATCCGGTAGTTAGGGAACCGCCCCTCCTGGAGCCCCTGGTGCTCCGGGGAGGGCTTGCGGCTGAAGGGGTTTTTCCCGATGAGCTCGGGGTCGATGGCGCGGCGCTGGGAGGCATCGATGATCTCAGGCGTGGGAATTTCGCGCAGCGGCAGCAGCGCCTGCGGATCTTCAGCGGCGGCTTTGGCCGAGGTGGCGGATTTGGTGAGCTCGCGGTCCTTGCGGCGTTGTTCGCGCTGGCGCTCGCGCTCGGCGAGCATTTCCGCCTCGCGGGCGGCGACTTTCCCGGTCGCGCTGCGGCTTGCCTGCCAATCATGAAATTTCAGGCGGGCCAGGCGGTAGCAGGCCTTGACGAAACGAACCGGCTGCTGGCCGGTCAGCATGATCAGAGCTACCAGATAGGCACCGCTGGTGAGGATGAGCGTGCCCGTCCTGCCGATGACATTGGTCAGGACGAATCCGCCGAGGCCGTCGCCGATGACGCCGCCGGGACCACTGAGATTGCAGGTTTGCGCCCATTCCTTGAAGAAGAAATCCGCGGCATCCAGCCAGGCGGCCCCCGCCAGCAGGAGGATGCCGAATCCCATCACCGCCCGCGGCCAGATCCGGGCGTCGAAGGCCAGCTTGATGATTCCGAACCAGATGAATCCCACGGACAGCAAATAACCGGCCGCGCCGAATAACAGGATTTGCACGAAACCGAGGATGCCTCCGACCGGGCCGATCAGGTTTTCCCCCGCGACCCCGGACTTGCCGGCCATCGCCTCCAAGGGTCCCCATTTCGGCAGATCCGCCGGGCTGTATTTCACCAACGACAAGAGCAGCAGCAGTCCCGCGGTGATCCAGATGATCCCGGTGATCTCGTTCGACCACCGCGTCGGCTCGGGGACTTCGCCCCGCTTCTTGTTGTCCTTGGCTGCCATGAGGTTCGCTGCGGCGACAGCATTCCCCGACTCGCGGCCGGGGGCAAGATTGTTTTCATAGCCGGAAAATAAGGCTTTCCGAATGAATCCGGGCTTGGACCGCGCGCCGGGCCGGGCGAATCTTCCGCCGTGCGCTTGCTCACGCTGAAAATCCAAGAACCCCTGCCCGGCCTCGTCCTGCCGGAAATGGCGGTCGAGCACGGCCCGGAAGAAGCCGCCCGCCGCTATCGCGCCATCGTGGTGACCACCCTGCGGCAGCTCCGCGGGCTTTCCGACGCGCGGCTGCGGCTGGCCGTCGAGCCGGTTGACGCCGACGAGGCCGTAAGATTCTGGCTACTTCCGCGCCTGGCCAACCGCTGGCAGGCGGAGGATGCGGTTTTCCGCAGCGAGGGCTGGGAAATCGATTTCGGCGGGAAATCCGATGAATTTCCGATCCGGGCGACGGGTGAGATCCTCTGCCCGCAGCTTGGCGCCCGCTGGGTCCATGCCGCGCTGCTCGGACTCGGCCGGACGACTCACCGCGTCGTCGGCCCGGCGGCGGGTGGCGGCGAATATTTCACGGCGCATGCCCCTGAAAACTCCCCGGAGCTTCCGCCGCGGATTCTGCCGGAGCTCCCGGTCATTCAAACCCACGACCACTGGCACCAGGCGCTCAACAGCGCGCTCGGTCCGGCTTTGAAACGCGCTTGGGAAGAGGAAGCATAGGGAACGGACGTTTCCGCCCGCTCCCTAATGATCTCCCCTCTCACAATCCGGCCGGATAGGTTTCGGGAGCCTCGTCCCTCGCCCACTCCGCGCTCCGCTCTAGCGGCTCGACCGCGCGTGTGATGTCGAAGTGCAGCACGGCGTCAAACTGACCGGCGAGGTCGGCCTTGAAATAGTGGCTCTGGCGCTCGGTTTCCGGCAGATAGACCACCCCGATTGCCCGTTCGAGGCGGGGTTCCTTCAAGGCCGCGACCGCCGGATTGTCCTGGGTGAGGTCGAGCCAGAAATTGGGAATCCCCACCTGATGGAAGAGCTGCTCGTAGCTGCCGTCCATTCCCGGGCGCACCTGCTTCCGCTCGGCCGGCAGGTGCCAGCCGGAGGCCGCGGTCACGGTGCCGGTGTAGGTCGTGAACCCGATCAGCTTGCTCTGATACGGAAACGCCTGGCGCACCAGCTGGCCGATGTTCAATTCCCCCCGCCGGGCCATGTCGGTGGCGCGGGCGTCGCCCAAGTGCGAGTTGTGGGCCCACACGACCACCTTCGAGTTGCCGTGGTGGGACTGAAGATGGGCGACGAGTTCCACCAGCGTCTCCATCATGTGCTCGTCGCGCTGGTTCCATGACGAGACGTTCGAGCGGAACATTTTCCGGTAGTATTGCTCGGCGTTTTTCACCAGACGGGCGTTCTGCTCGGCGAAGAAGAACTCGTCCGCCGCGGCCTGGCCGTTGAGCGACATGTATTCAACTTCCTTGGCGCGCAGGTCGGTGAGTTGCTGGATCACCTCGGCACGGCAACTGTCGCCCACGCCCGACCCGACCATCAAACCGTAGTTCTGCGGATCCTTGCCGTAACGGTCGATGCAGCCGTAGAGAGCCCGCGCCTTGGCCGCCTCCTCCGGGTCCCGGCGCTCCAGATAGGCGATGACCTCGTTCATGGACTTGTGGAGACTATACAAATCCAAGCCGTAGAATCCGACCTGATGGTCCAGCGAATACACGTGCTCGTTGTGGTCGCGCAGCCAGCCGATGAAATCGAGCACGTCGGCATTGCGCCACATCCACGCCGGGAAACGCTCGAAGCCGCCGAGGGCGTCCACGCTGTCCACATCGCCGGTCTCGCCGCGGACGTAGCGGTTAATCCGGTAGGCGTCTGGCCAGTCGGCCTCCACGGCCACCGCGTTGAATCCCTTTTCAACGATCAGCCGCTTGGTGATCTCCGCGCGCTCGCGGTAAAACTCATGGGTCCCGTGGGACGCCTCGCCTAGCAGGACCACGCTCGCCCCGCCGATCATTTCGAGAAGCCCGTCGTAATCCTCGGCCTCCCCGGTCAACGGCTTGGCGTGCTCGCGGATGTGGTGGAGCACGCTCTTGCCGGTGAGAACCTCCGCCACCTTCGCCACGGGAACGCCGGGCGGCGGGGCTGTTTCCGCTAGCAGGAAACGGACCTCCTCGTCGGAGGTCTGGGAGAAATCATCATACCACTGGCCGACGGCGACGAACGGCTCGGGCTCGATCAAGGCCACCACCTCGTCGGCCTCCTCGCCCAGCCGCTCGACCGTGGAGGGCGGAGCGACGGGGACCGCGACGATGATCCGCCTCGCCTTCTGATAGCGCAGCAGTTCCACCGCCGCCGACATGGTCGAGCCGGTGGCGATCCCGTCATCCACGACGATCACCGTGCGCCCGGCGACCTCCGGGGCCGGGCGGGAGTCGCGGTAGAGCTTCTCCCTGCGGGCGAGCTCCCCGGTTTCCCGTTTGACCACCGCGTCCACTTGCTTCGGAGTGAGCTGCAGCATCGCGATCAAATCATCGCTCAGCACCTGCACGCCGCCGCTGGCGATGGCGCCCATCGCCACCTCCTCGTGGCCCGGGACGCCGAGTTTCCTAACGATCAGGACGTCCATGGGCTTGTTGAGCGCCTTGGCGACCTCGGCGGCGACGGGCACTCCGCCGCGCGGCAAGGCGAGAATCAGCAGGTTCTCCTCACCGGCGAATTTCGAAAGCGAATCCGCCAGTTGACGACCGGCATCCGCGCGGTCGGTGAAAGTACGTAATGTGGTAGCATTCATGGTCTTCGTTCTTCTATTGGTTAATTGGAGTCAAATGGTTCTCAAACCATGCGGCGGCGAGCTCGGCCACTTTTTCCAAAGCGTCCGGCTCTGCGAAGAGATGGGTGGCGCCGCTGACCAGGATGATTTCCTTCTCGCCCTT
Source organism: Verrucomicrobiales bacterium (assembly GCA_041306405.1). Taxonomy (GTDB): domain Bacteria; phylum Verrucomicrobiota; class Verrucomicrobiia; order Verrucomicrobiales; family Akkermansiaceae; genus Luteolibacter. The sequence continues at coordinate 7,759 of JBFZFJ010000367.1, forward strand.
CAAGCGCTCCAGCGACTCCTGGTTCCACTCGACGACCGGGTGGTCCAACTCGCCGACGATCAACAAGGTGGGCGCCTTCACCCGATCCAAAGCGTCTCCCGCGAGATCAGCACGTCCGCCACGGGAAACGACCGCCTGGACCTCCGGAATCTTCGAAGCCGCGACCAGAGCCGCCGCCGCGCCGGTGCTCGCGCCGAAGTAACCGATGCCGAGATCCTTGACGTTTTCATCCTGCTGCGCCCAGCGGGTGGCGGCGATCAGCCTCTCCGTCAGAAACGGAATGTTGAAACGCAGCTCGCCGGTGCGGGCTTCCGCCACGGCTTCTTCCGGCGTCAGCAGGTCGAACAACAAAGTCGCGAGCTGCCTGCGGTGCATCTCCCCGGCGACGAGCCGGTTCCGCGGACTCAAGCGGCTGCTGCCGCTGCCGTGCGCGAAGACGACCAGGCCGGTGGCTCCGGCCGGAATTGACACATCACCGTGAAGCACCGCTCCGGGACAAGGGATGCGGACTTCGTGTTCACTGAGGGTTGATAGGTAGGCGTTCATGGTAATCGATGGTTGATACGACCCATATTCCCGGAACGAAAAATCCAGGAAGCGAGCTGTAAAACTTACCATGACTCCGCGTTTCGAGCAACAACTCAAAAACCCGTTTTCAGGAATTCCTCCCCCCGCGACCTCGGGAAACATTGCCATGACGTCCGCGCGGAACCAGGCTGCCGCCATGAACCGAGAGCAGGCCATCCGGACCGCCGCACGCATCGGCGGCTTTTGCGCGAGGCATTTGCTGGCCACGTTGGTGATGGTTTCGGCCCTTTGCGTGCTTTGGACCGTCACCTACTTCGCGCTCCTGATCTGGGCGGCGGTTTCCGGCGGCGGCCTCGGGAGCCCGGCGAACTATCCGCTTGGCCTGCTGCTCGCGCTCGTCGGCGGGACGTTGATTTCCCTCGCGCTCTTTCTCCCTGCCACCGCGCTTGCCGAGTGGATCGCCAAGCGCCGCGGGCTGCCGATTCTCGCCCAGATTCCCATCAGCATCGCCATCCTCGCGGCGCTGTGCCTGCTCGTCGTCGGCATCGCCATTGCCGCCGGCATGCAGGCGACGTTCCGCAGTGGTGCCGCGGGTTTTGCGATGCTCTTCCTCGCCCACCTGCTTCCGCTGGGTTTGTATTGGTGGATCGCGCAGAGCGGCCCGCTGCTGGTTTCGTTTTACAAACAACTTTGCAGGTTGTTGCGGGCGGAAAACTAACGACATGGTGCGCGGCGCGTCTCAAGCGTTCCCCGCTTCGTCCTGCCAGCGGCGGATCACGGTGGCCGCCGTTTGATCCGGCACGACCGGGCCGTATTCCTTCTCGAACCCCGCGCGGCGCAGCGTTTCGCGGACGCCGCTGTGGGCTTCCGCCAGACGGAAGTCCATCCCCCGCCCGACCACCGCCTCACGGATTTCGGTGAGGAGTTCGACTCCTGCCAGATCGAGCTGAGGCACGGTTCCGAGGAAAAACACCACCAGCTTGACGTCCTTGCCGCGGGAGTTCAGCAGGGCGAAAAACTGGTCGCTGACGTATTCCGTATTGAAATAGAGCAGTGCCCCGTCGGCACGGAAAATGAAAGTCTGCGGGACGCGCTCGTTCGCCCGATGGCGGATCATGTCGGCGAAATAGTCGGTACCTGGAACGCGGCCGAGCTCGGTGGTGTGCGGGCGCGCGCCGCGGCGCAGCAGCAGCAATACCGAGAGGATCGCCCCGAAGAGCACTCCCATGAGCAAGCCGGACCCGAGCACCCCCAGCAGCGCCGTGAGCGCCACCGCGAACTCGCCGCGGCTGAAATGCCAGACGCGTTTCAAGGCGGTGAGCTGGAACAATCCGGTGACCGCGACGAGCACGATGGCGGCCAGCACCGGCTGCGGCAGGTAGCGCAGCATTCCCGACAGATAGACGGTCACCAGCAGCATCAGCACCGCCGCGATGAGTCCGGAAAGCGGCGTGCGCGCGCCTCCCGTTTCGTTGACCAGCGACTGCGACATGCCGCCACTGGTGGGAAATCCCTGGCCGAGACCGGCCGCTAGATTCGCCCCGGCGAGGGCGAGAAACTCCTGGTCGCTGTCGAGCCGGTAGCCGTGCTTGCGCGCGAACATCCGGCCGATTGCCGCGGTTTCGACCGCGCCGAGGAGAAAGCACGCCATCGCCAGCGGCAGCAAGGTGTTGATGTCGCTCCAGTGCAGGCCTTGCAGCCCGAATGCGGGCAGTCCCTGCGGCACCTCGCCGAGCAACTTCACGCCATGTCCGCCGAGGTCGGCGGTCGCTCCGAGCACGAGGCTGCCGACTACAACCAGCAGCCCGACGGGGCGGTTCTTGAGGAATTTTTTCCCTAGAAGCAAAATGACGAGAGCGCCACCACCCACCGCGAGCGACGCAAGATTGGTGTCGCGCGCGTGGCGGATGAAATGGCCGGAGCGCTCCCAGAAATCGCCGTGGGAGCCTTTGAAACCGCAAAGTTTCGGCAGCTGGGTGCT
>JBFZFJ010000368.1:0-17517 GCA_041306405.1 Verrucomicrobiales bacterium
TCACTTCGCATCCGCTCGATACCAGTCACTTACGGCGCAATCCCCCAGAAATCCAGTTTTGCTCCGTCGCCGGTGTCTAGTTTTGAACCGTCTCTGTCTAGTTTTGCTCCGGCCCCGACAACACAAAACGCATACGGCGTCGCAAGGCGATGCCGGTATCAATAAGAGCGCGTCACACGTCGTTCCTGGCTTCAACCAACCGTTCTCTGACTATGCGGTCGATCATGTGACTAAGATCGCAGAAGTCGAAAAGTCCAATCCCAACCCTTCTCCGCAATGAAACGCTCTTCCTCCTTGTTGATCATAAGCATGGCGTGCCAGTCATCATCAGAAATTCCGTATGACTCGCGAAGCCTGATCTCTGAAATCGCGAAGATGCCATTCTCGGCTTCCTCGATGCCCTTGGCGATGATCGGTATCATCTCGCTCCAACGTTGTGCGATGTGGTTCATAAATTTTTGTTTCTACCAAATAAATTATTACTCACCTAATTGCCTTTCCAGCGCTTCTCTTGCCGGACGCACCCTTTCTCGTTCTTGGATGACCCAGTGGACGAGAATTGTGAATACAATGGCTATCAGAAATGAAATAATCGCAATGATGCGATTCTTCACTCTTTTTGGTTTGGTCGCATAAATTTTACGCGCTTCACCAAAAAGTCCTGTTAAAATCGCAACAATTATGAAAGCGAAAAGGGTTCCTATAAATTTTGACATATATGAAAAATATTAATCAAACCAGCGGAGCGGCCGCCCTTTTTCAATTCTTCTGCCGAGACAAAGAGCACGCAGCTTTATCAGCATTTGCGAGCGTCGCTCACGGGGTTGAGGTTAAAACTACGGAAGATCATGTAAACAGGGCGGCTGATAAGGGTTGCTGTGTCTCGTCTTGTTGGGCTCTTACATTTTGGATAGGACCTCCGCCTTCTTGGCTTCGTATTCCGACACTTCAATGAATCCGGCTTCTAGCATCTGCTTTAACTTGCCAAGCGTAGCCATTGGATCATCAGCAGGCGCCGCGACTAATTGTTGGGGCATGCTCATTGGTGCCTGAATCACGACTCCACCCGCACCTGCTCGCTTCTCCTCCATGGATCTTAACCTTCTCTCTTCGTGCATTCTCTCTTCGACTTCCTGAGCGTAGGTGTAAATCTTCCGAGCTTGCTTCTTAGGGATACTGTCGATCTCAAGCTTCTTCCCCCCAACAATCGTGCATGAGATTGTCGCACTCAGCATTTGTTCGCTCATGTGAACATTGGCCACTTCGCGCCAGACGTGGTCCTCGAAAGTCATTCCCATAATCTTGGGACGAAAGATAATGAATCTCTTGTTGGTGAGTAATACCGCGTCTGGCGCGATGGTTACGATAGGCTTCTTCTGGACACCGACGTATTCAATCTCCTCGCCACGCGTCAAAAGCTCCATCGCCTTCTTCACCACTTTGTCAACTACGCCGGGATCCTGATCGTCGCCAAGGAACCGCGCAAACGTGGAATCGACCTGTGCAATCTTCTCGTTGATCTTGCTCGATACGGTTTTCGATTGAACGGGTGACTGAACTTGGCGCGCGGTGGGTAATCCCAACATCTCCGAAATTGGCTTCCAATCGGATGCTCCCTCAACCCAGCCCAAGTCCGATGGCTGTATTCTGCCTTCCTCTAGGTAACTCCTGATTTTTATTTCCGCGAAAGGTCCAACTTGCTCATTGTTTATGTAGAGGTATATGTTATCCATAGTGATGAAATTTGGTGTTCTCGATTTTGGTATTCGGAAATTTTCTGCACAACTTTGTAATTCGTTGCGTTGGAGGGTGTGTGATATCGGGCGGGTTTGGCGAGGAATTTCTGACGGGGATTCGTGGAACGTGACGTTTTCCAGCGATTTAGGGAGGAAGTAACCGATGCTTGATTTCCTTAATGACTGAACGGGAAATCCCCGCCGCGGCGGTCATTTCTGCTAGCTGTTCGTTCCTCAAACCATCGGTTAAAACCACCGATGCTTGATCACCCGGCTTGTGGAAGTGACGGGACCCTCCGCCGATGGGGCGAGGCGGGCTTCGGAAGGCTGTTTCGGGCGCGGGGCGCCCAAGGAGGGGCGAAACGTGTTCGCCCCGACCATGAGGTGACAATGAAAAGCGCTTCGCCCACCTTATTGGCTTTTCATGGGCATCGGCGGACGCGTTCCGCCGCTCCTTGTTTCATGCGCGCCCATGGATAGCTGGCTTTATTTGAATCCTTAAAACCATCGGACTGAAGTCCTCGACTACATTACATGGCTAATCCCGCGCTTTCAGGACGCCGACCATGTCGAGCTTGCCGATCATCCGGCTGACGAGGGCGAAGGAGAGGACGGACGCCGTTAGCACGACGAGGATGGCGATGGAATAGGTGGACGGGTTGATCACGATGGGAAGGCGGACGGTCTCGGTGCTGAAGGACGACATGATGAACAAGGCAAGCCCGCGGCCGAACAGCAGGCCGGCGGGCAGCGCGGCTAACACCAGGATCGCCAGCTCGCCGACGAGCACGCCGCGGACTTCCGCCAGGTTGAAACCGACGACGCGCAGGGTGGCCAACTCGCGGCTGCGCTCGGAGAGGGCGATGCGCGCGCTGTTATAAACCACCCCGAAGGCGACGATGGTGGCGAGCACGAAGTACAACTTGCGGATGATGCCGATGCTCTTGCCGGTGGTCTCGCGGAAGGCGGCGAGCTGGTCGCGCTTGACCATCACCACGGCGGCGCGCGGGGTGTCCTTAAGCGCGCGCATGAACTCGTCCCAGCGCTTGTGATCGAGCGCGAGATAGGCGCCGTTCACCGTGTCGCCCTCTTTCATCAAGCGCCGCAGGGCGGAAATGTCCATGTAGGCGGCAACTCCCGCGAAGTCGGTGACGAGGCCGCGGATGGGGATGTGGAGCACCGGACGGCGGCCTTCCAACACCTCGACCTCCACCTCGTCGCCGATGCGCGCGCCGATGACTTTCGCCAGCATTTCGGACATCAGCAGGCCGTCTTCCGGCATGGCGATGGCGTGGCCGCTGTCATCTAGCAAGCGGTTCAGATTCGCGTCCGGCGCGATGCCGGTGACCGAGAGTTTCCGCTCGCGGTGGCCGAATTTCAACCGCGCCTGCACGCTGCGGATCGGCTCGGCGCGGATCACGCCGGGCAGGTGTTCGAGGTCGTGAAAGCCGCGGCCGGAGCCGGGTTCTGTCAGAAAAACCGCGACGTCCTGGCGCTGCTGGCTGTTCCACTGGAAGGTGAGCAGGTAGTCGATGCTGTCGCTCATCGCGCCGGGCAGCACCATCAAGCCGGTGGCAAGCGCGAGGCCGGACGCGGTGAAAACCGCCTGCCACGGGCGGCGCTCGATGTTGCGCACCGCCATCCGGAAGGTGGGGCTGGAAAACCGCGTCAGCCCGATGCGTTCGAACAAGGCCGGCTTGAAATCCGCCGGCGGCTCCGGCCGCATCGCCTCCGCGGGCGGGAGTTTCACCGCCTGCCAGACGACCGTCAGCACGCCGAGCACCGAAGCGCCGAGGCTGATGAAAAGCGCCAGCCCGAGCGCGCTGTAGTCCATGGTGAAGACCAGCGTCGGGAAGCGGAAGAACATCGTGTAAAGATCCACCAGCGCCGCGCCTAGCAGCCTGCCGCCGATGCCGCCCATCAGCGTGCCGAGCGTGCCGATGACGAACACGAATTTCAAATAATGCACGCCGACCTGCCGCGACGAGTAGCCAAGCGCTTTCATCTGGGCGATTTGCTCGCGCTGCAGGCGGACGATCCGGGCGAGCACCGCGTTCACCATGAACGCGGCCACGCTGAGGAACACCAGCGGATAGGCGACCGACAGCGAGTGCAGCACGCGCAGCTCGTCATCCAGCCGTTGGGCGGACGCCTGTTCCTTGCGCAGGAAAGCGCCGCCCGCGCCGTATTGAGCGAGCACGCGGTCCATTTCCTCGATGACCGGCTCGGGCGACGCGCCGGGTGCGAGGTCGATGCAGACGTCGTTGAAAGCGCCGTCGAGATTGTAGGCCACGGCGAGCGCGCGGTAGTTCATCCAGATCACGCTGAAACGCTTGTGGTCCGGCAGGGTTTCGCCCGCCCGCGCCTCGAAGACGAATTCCGGCGAGAGGCCGATGCCGCAGATTTTCAAAGTCTCACGGCGGCCGTTGATCACGGCAACGAGCGAGTCGCCGGGCTGCAGGCCGTTCGCGTTGGCGAAGGATTCTCCTAACACCACCTCGCGGCGCTCGTCGGTGCGCGGAAAGCGGCCGCTGCGGAGAAACAGCCGGTTGAGTTTCTGCGGTCCGCCGTCGTCGGGCAGGGATATGATGTGGCCGGTGGCGGGTTCTGACAGGCCTGGCAGATCCAGCGTCACGTCCACCGCCACGCGGGTCTCCACGGTGGCGACGCCGGGCAGGGTGGCGAGCTGGTCGGCGACGGACAGAGGCGCGCGCTTGAGCGTGGCGAAGATGTCGGCCATCGCGTGGCGCTGATAGTAGGTGGAGCGGGTGGACTCGAGCGTGAAGATGAGGCTGCGCGTCATGATCATCATCGCCAGCCCGCAGGCCATCACCAGACTGACCGCGAAGACCTGGCCCTTCATCTTGGCGAGGTCTCGCAGGAGTTTCTTGTCGAGGGGGGAGATCATGGCGGTGGGAACATCGAACATTGAACGTTAAACATCGAACGTCGAAGTGAAGAGGAAGATATCTTCCCTTCAACGTTCGATGTTCCGTCTTCGATGTTCGATGTTCCTTTTACCACTTCAGTTGCGACGCGGGCAGGCGCACCTCGTTGCGATGGGAACTGACGATTTTCCCATCCGAAAGATGCAGCACGCGGTCGGCCATTTCCGCCATCACGGCGTTGTGGGTGATGATGACCGTGAGCGTGCCGAGCTCGCGGTTGATGCGCTCCACGGCTTCCAGCACGACGACGCCGGTGGTGACGTCGAGCGCGCCGGTCGGCTCGTCGCAGAGCAGGACTTCCGGGCGCTTGGCGATGGCGCGGGCGATGGCGACGCGCTGCTGCTCGCCGCCGGATAGTTGCGACGGGAAATGGTCCATCCGCCCGCTCAGGCCGACCATGTCGAGCGCCTCTTCCGGTGTCATCGGGTCGCGCGAAATGGCGGTGATCAGCGCGACGTTCTCGCGGGCGGTCAGGCTGGGGATGAGGTTGTAGAATTGGAAGACGAAGCCCACGCAGTTGCGGCGGAAGAGCGTGAGCGTGTTCTCGTCCGAGCCGTCGAGCGGCCAGCCTTTGTAGATCAGATTGCCGGATGTCGGCACGTCGAGGCCGCCGAGGATGTTGAGCAGCGTGGATTTCCCGCTGCCGGACGCGCCGAGCAGGCAGACGAGTTCGCCGGCGTTGAGCTCCAAGTCCACGCCGCCGAGCGCGACCACGTCGAGCTCGCCGGTGTGGTAGATTTTCCGCAAGTCACGGGCCTCGAAAACGACGCCGGTGGAAACCTGCGGTGGGGAGAGAGCGGCATTCATCGGTCTGCCGGATGATAGCGGACTTCCGGGCGGGCACAATGTTTTGCAATGGCGGCGCGGCTCAGGGATTCAAAAGCGCCCGTCTGCATCCGGCGCTTGAGCCGCCGGGGCAAATGTCCCTATGCTCGAACCCAGCGATGCACATCCAATGGAAAATCGAACGCCTCGACGGAAACTTCGACCAGAATCCGGCAGTATGCGAATGCCTGCTCCTGATCGAAGGAACCATTGAACATGACGGGCAACCTGCCGGTTTGGTGGATGCGTTTTACCTCTACGCCGACGATCCCGAATCTCCTTCCGCGTTCATGGAATTCTGGGATCTCCATGCTTCCACATGCCAGGTGTTCGAGGAAATCAGTCGCCCGAATCACAGCGATTTCCGCGAGCCGATCCCGGGATTTTTGGGGGCCTTTCCGGGGATTGTTTGCGTGAACTTCATCGCGCTGCGTCCGCCATTCCGCCGCCGCGGACTGGCCCGTGAGGTGATGACCGAGGTAGTTCGCAACTTCGCTGATGATCGGGTCGGCATGGTGCTGCTCAATGCTCAACCGCTCCAGCACCTCCCGCATGGCTACGATGACTTCGGTGAGGAACTCCACGATCTGCCATGGAACTCACCGGAAGGGGATCTCGACCGACTGATACGCCATTTCCGCTCCTGGAGCATGCAGAGCGTGCCCGACACCCGCTACCTGCTGGCCGCGCCTGAATGCCTGAGCGAAGAGATCGCCACGGACTGGTTTCCTGGCTTGCTGTGGGACAGGTGAAGGCCCGGATAGGGTGCGAGGAAGCGGCTGATCCGCGTCAATCCAACAACGCGCGCACGGTCGCGGCGTCGAGGCGGCTGGAGATGTCCGCGTCCGCCAGAATCCCGGCGGCGAGCTTGCCTTTTTCCTGCTGGAGTTTGTGAATGCGCTCCTCGACGGTGTCCTGGCAGAGCAGCTTGTGGACGAAGACCGGGTTGTTCTGGCCGATTCGATAGGCGCGGTCGGTGACCTGGTTTTCGGCGGCTTTGGGTGGTTGCCATTTGAACAGGTGCTTGTTATGGATTTGCCGTGCCCGACAATATCGAGAATATCCGCCGCATCGCCCCTTTCGGCCAAGATCTCCACGATGCCGTCACAAAAAGCGAAAACCAGAATATCATCCTTCCGCTCACGGTTCTCCGCCGTCTCGAATCGCTACGAACTCCCCATGGTTGACCACAACTCGACAACCTTCCCCGCCGAAGTCATTCCGGCCCAAAAGAAAACCCCTAGGGTCGCGAGACCGAAGGGGTTTCTGCGGGCGAACCCTTTCGGATCGGCCCATCGCCACGCGGGCGAGAAGTTGCAGGAACATTACCACAGGCCTGAGAATGTCAATCTGGATTTTCTCCATCTGGATTTTCTCCAATGACTGATTCCCCAGCCAATCCCCCAAGCGTTCCCGTCCGCAAGAAAGCCATGGTGTATGTGGACGGTTTCAATCTCTATTTCGGGATTCTGCAAGGCACCCCGGACTTGAAATGGCTCAATCTTGAGTCATTCATGGATTTCCTCAGGCCGGACGAAGAGGTTCTCGGAGTGCGCTACTTCACGGCATTGGTGGGTCCTCAAAAACACCTTTCGGTCTCCCGAGATCGACAAAAACGCTATCTTCAAGCTCTTGGCTCTTGCCCGAAGCTCAAGGTGATCATGGGAAAATACCAGCTCAGGGAATTGAGTTGCCGGGCCAAGTGTCGGGAGCGCTACGAGGTCCCTGAGGAGAAGAAGACTGATGTGGGCATCGCCGTTCAAATGATCTCGGATGCCATCGACGGGCTCATGGACCGGATCGTCCTCGTCTCCGGCGACTCCGATCTCGAACCGGCGGTGGAGTGGATTCGCAAACGCCACCCGGCCGTCAAGATCACGGTTTACATCCCGCAGGATCCCGGAGATCCGAAACAAAGGCGGAACGACACCTACCGAAGCATGGGAGTCGATGCCAAGCCGCTGCCCACCACCGACATTCACCGGTTCCAGTTTCCCCATAAAGTCGATCTCGGTAGCGGTCGCAGCGTGGAGCGACCCAAAGAGTGGGGATAAAGTAGTCGTTCATCCCTCCAACAACGTCCGTACCATCGCGGCGTCGAGTCTGTTGGAAATATCGGCGTTCGCTAGAATGCCGTCTGCGAGTTTGCCCTTTTCCTGCTGGAGCTTGTGGATGCGCTCCTCGACGGTGTCCTGGCAGAGCAGCTTGTGGACGAAGACCGGGTTGTTCTGGCCGATCCGATAGGCGCGGTCCGTCGCCTGCGCCTCGGCGGCGGGGTTCCACCACGGATCGTAGTGGATGACGGTGTCGGCGGCGGTCAGGTTGAGCCCGGTGCCGCCGGCCTTGAGCGAGATGAGGAAGACCGGGGCTTTGCCGTTCTGGAAATCCTCGACGAGCTTGCCTCGGTCCTTCGACGCTCCGGTGAGTTTCAAATACGGGATTTTCTCCTTCACCAGATGCGCCTCGATCAGCGCGAGCATGGTGGTGAACTGCGAGAATAACAGAATACGGCGTCCTTCCTCGATCAGCACGGCGAGCAGCTCGGCGAGGAAATCGAGCTTCGCGGATTCCACGACGTCGTTCGAGTAATCCTCCGGCAGCAGCTTCGGATGACAGCAGATCTGGCGGAGCTTGAGCAGCGCGTCGAGGAACACGATCTGCGACTGCTCGATGCCGCGCGCGGCGATGGCCTCGCGGACGCGCTTGTTCATCGTGGCGCGCACGGTTTCGTAGAGGTCCTTCTGGCCGGTGTTGAGCTCGATGAGGTGGACGAGCTCGGTTTTCGGCGGCAGTTCCTTGGCGACCTGGTCCTTGGTGCGGCGCAGGATGAGCGGCGCGACGCGCGATTTCAAAACCGCGTTCCGCTCCATGTCGCCGTCTTTTTCGATGGGCGTGCGGAAGCGTTTGTTGAACGCGTCTTCGGTGCCGAGGAAGCCGGGGACGAGGAAATTCATCAGGCTCCACAACTCGCCGAGGTGGTTCTCGATGGGCGTGCCGGATAGGCAGAGCCGGTTCCTTGCATCCAGCTTGCAAGCCGCCTGCGCCATCTTCGAGCGCGGGTTCTTGATGTATTGCGCCTCGTCGAGCACCACCAGGTGGAACGGCACCGTCGCGAGTTTGTCGATGTCGCGCTGGAGCAGCGCGAACGACGTTAGAACAATATCCGCGTGCGGGATCGAGCGGAAGTATTTCTTCCGCTCCGGTCCGTTGAGCACGAGCACGCGGAGGTCCGGGGTGAACTTGAGCGCTTCCGCCCGCCAGTTCGGGACGACGGAGGTGGGCGCGATGACGAGCGTGGGCAAGCCGCGCGAGTGGCCGGATTTTTTCTCGGTGAGAATGTGGGCCAGCGTTTGGAGGGTTTTCCCGAGGCCCATGTCGTCTGCCAGAATCCCGTGCAAGCCGTGGCGGGCGAGGAACTGCATCCAGTGGAAACCGGCGAGCTGATAGTCGCGCAGGGTCGCCTGCAGGCCGGTGGCGGTCGGCACCGGATCGATGCCGGAGAAGTCCTTGAGCTTGGCCGCGAGCTCGGCGAGTTGCGGCGGAGTGTCGATTCCCAGCCCGTCCAGACCGGCGAGCGAGGCGGCGTCGAGCGCATGGAGCCGGGCCTTGTCGGGGAATTTCGGGTCGATCAGCGCGGACAGATGATTGAGGATTTTCCGCACGCGGCCGATCGGGAGTTTCAGCGCGTCGCCGTCCGGCAGCGGCGCGTAAATGTGGCCGTTGTCCGGGCGGTCGAGGGTTTCCTCCAGGAAATCATTTTCCAACAGCCCGGCGAGGATCGGCAGCAGATCGTAGCGCTGTCCGGCGACATCGAAGCCGACCGACAGGCTGAACCAGCCGCCGTCGCCGGGATCGAGCGAGCTTTCCCAATTCACCGGATCGGCTTCATGGACGCGGTGGCCGACGTTGTCCGACACGGTGACGAGCCAGCCGAGTGATTCTAACTTGGCGACCATCTCACCGCGGAACTGGTGCCAGAACGCGTCGGTCGGGACGCGGCCGGGATCGGGAAACCAGCGGTCCGGCGACTTGCTTTGGCTGGTCTCGCGAGATTTCAGGTTGAGGAGGAATTTCCACGCGGAGTTCGATTGGAGCGAGGAAAGCCCGGTGTCGCGGAGCTGCTGGGTGGCGGCGTTTTCCGCGGCGGCGTCGTGCTGGAGGATCGCGGCCTGGCCTTCGTGGGTGATCGAGCTGACCCAATCCGGCGCGCTTGAGCGCAGCGAGCTCCGGTGCGCTCCGTAAACCACCGACGCCTCTGCGGAAATCCAGAAATCCACGTTCGGCTGGCCGAGCGATTGCAATAACAGCCGCGCCGCCTTGTCCACCGGCTCGCGGTTCACCCGCAGCTCGAAGCGTGCGTCCATCCGCAGCCGCGGCAAATCCGGCGGCGGGTCGTGCATCAGCTCGCGCGCGCTTGGCAGGGCGGCGGCGACCGCTCCGGCGACTCCCCTGCCCTGTAGTCGCGACGGATCGCGCTCCTTCGCCGCCTTGGTGAGCAGCGCCGCCGCGTGGTGGCAGAAATTTCCGATGTCGCACGAGCAGAAGGTTTCGAACTCCCAGCCGCCGCCGGACAGCCAGAGATTCACCTCCGCCTCGTCCTTCGCGACCATGCCTAGCAGGCTTACCGAGCCCGGCGCGGTTTCCTCCATCCGCAGATCCCTCACCTTGCTAACAAGAGAATTCGCGGCGGCGAGGATCTCGTCGTCGAAGCGGTCCCGCCACCGGGAGTCCCCGAGAAACGATGAAATGTCAGTTGAAGGCGGCAAGGCGGGCAGATTCAAGCATGCCCGCCCGGCGTCAAGCCCGGCGCGCCTGGGTCAGGCGAGCCAAAGTGCTTTGAGCGCCTCGGCGCGGGCGAGGTTGGACTCGGTGGTGGTGCCGATGAAATTGGCGTGGCCCATTTTCCGACGGCCGCGGGCGTGGCGCTTGCCGTAGAGGTGGAGATGCGCCTCACCGTCCTCAAACAGCGGCAACCAGTCGGGCGGCGTGGTTTCGTCCGGCCACATGTCGCCTAGCAAATTGAGCATCACGACCGGGGTGAGCAGGCGGGTGGAACCTAACGGCAGGCCGATGACGGCGCGGAGCTGTTGCGCGAACTGCGAGGTGACACAGGCGTCGAGCGTGTGGTGGCCGGAGTTGTGCGGGCGCGGGGCGATCTCGTTGACAAGCAGCGAGCCGTCGGATTTCAGGAAAAATTCGACTCCCAGGATGCCGCGATAATCCAGCGCTTCCGCCACCCGGCGGGCAATGGCCGCAGCCTCCAACGCCACCGCCGGCGAGACGCGGGCCGGGACGATGGAGACGTCCAGGATGTGATGGCGATGGCGGTTTTCCGCCGGGTCGTAAGTCACGGTGACGCCGTCCGCACCGCGCGCGGCCATCACGGAAAGCTCCTTTTCAAAAGGCACCCACGCTTCCAAAACGGCGCGCGGAGCATCGAAGGCGGCCCAGATTTTTTCCAGATCCTCGTCGCCTTCCAGTTTGACCTGCCCCTTGCCGTCGTAACCGAAATCCGCGGTCTTGAGCACGCCCGGGCCGTTGAGTTCCCTCATCGCGGCGACGAGATCGGCGGCGCTGGAAATCACGGCGAACCAGGTGTGCGGGATGTTGTTTTCCCGCAGGAAATTCTTCTCCCGCTCGCGGTTCTGGCAGATGGAGACGGCGTATGGCGATGGATACAGCCCTGTGCATTTTGCGACTGTCTCCAGAGTCTCGCGGGGAATGTTTTCAAACTCCACGGTCGCCACAGTGACGCGGCTGCAGAAATCTTTGAGCGCCAGGACATCGTCAAACGGCTTGTCGATGACCTCATCCGCGCACTCGACGGCGGGAGCTTCGAGTCCGCCGGTCCAGATGACCGTGCGCACGCCCATCTGGCGGGCGGCGAGGGCAATCATGCGGCCGAGCTGGCCACCACCGATGACGCCGACGACACAATGCGGCGCGTGAATGGGAAGGGAGGAAGACATGAAATCAGTCAATGGGATCGAGAGGAGGCAGCGCGGCCGATTTCACGGCGGCGGTCTGGTTTTTGCGGAAATCGGCGAGTTTCCCGGCGAGGCCGGCGTCGTTGTTAGCGAGCATGGCCACGGCGAAAAGCGCGGCGTTGGTCGCGCCCGCCTTGCCGATGGCGAAGGTGGCGGTCGGGATGCCGGCGGGCATTTGGACGATGGAAAGCAGCGAGTCCACGCCTTGCAGCGCCTTGGATTCCACGGGCACGCCGAGCACCGGGATGTCGGTGATGGCAGCGGTCATTCCGGGCAAATGCGCCGCGCCGCCGGCACCGGCGATGATGCATTTCAGTCCCCTGCCCCGCGCCTCGGTCGCATAGGAAACCAGCTTGTCCGGCGTCCGGTGGGCGCTCACGACCTCGGCTTCCCAAGCCACGCCGAAGTCGCGCAAGGTGCGGGCGGCGTGCTCCATCGTCGGCCAATCCGATGTGCTGCCCATGATAATTCCGACGACTGGCGCTGTGTGCATCTGCGGAACGTGGAGAACCGGTCGCGGGGCGTCAATACCCGGCTCATCGGCCCAATCCGCCGTTCGGTCGGTGGAATTTTGAGTTGGTGTGAGCGGGAGAGATGGATTAGCTTGCCGCTCCCCGAGGGGAAATTATGGCGATACAAGGTGAAGAACTGGCTCTGGCTTGCGCGAAGGCGGCCGATGAAGTGAAGGCGGAAAACATCCGCGTGTGGGACATGCGCGGGGTTTCGAACCTGACGGACTACATGGTGGTGTGCTCGGGCTCGTCGATGCCGCAGCTGCGGGCGATTTTGCGCGACGTGGCCGGCAAGGTGGAGGAACTTCACGGCGTCAAACCGACGATGACCGAGGGCAAGGCCGACACCAAGTGGGTGGTCTTGGATTACATCGACGTGATGGTCCACGTGATGAGCGACGAGCTGCGCGAATACTACGGATTGGAAGATCTGTGGAAGGACGCGAAGGAAGTGGAGTGGCAGGCGGCGGACAAGAGCTGATCTGGCGGGCGTCCTGCGGGGCTGGAAATTTTTCGGAATAGAAATCGATTTCCAAATCTCCCATGACTGCCGATGAGTGAGTTCGAAGAGTTAGTCGATGCCCATTACCAAGCGTTGTTCCGCTTCGGGATGTCGTTGACGCGCGATGTAAACCGGGCGTCGGACTTGGTGCAGGAGACATTCTGCATCTGGGCTGCGAAGAACAGCCAGCTGCGCGACCGCTCGAAGGCAAAAACGTGGCTTTTCACCACCTTGCACCGGGAGTTTCTGAGCCAGCGCAGGCGGGCCGCGAAATTTTCCGACGAGCCGCTGGACGAGGAGAAAGCGGAGGCGATGTCCGCGTCGGAAGAGGACGCGGAGCGGCAAATGGACGGGCAGCGCGCGATGGAACTTCTGGGCGCGCTGGATGAATCCTACCGCGCGCCGCTGGCGCTTTTCTATCTGCAACAGCACAGCTACAAGGAAATCGCCGAGATTTTGGATATCCCGATCGGCACGGTGATGTCGCGGCTTTCACGGGGGAAGGAAATGCTCAGGCAGCGGATGAAAGCGGAGCCTTCGAGCGCGCCGAAAAACATTCTTCAAATGGAACGGGAGGGAGTCCGCCATGGATAAGGAACAGGCACGATTCGTCCTGCGGAGCTTTCGGCCGGACGGCGCGGATGCGGGCGATCCGGATTTCGCAGAGGCGCTCCAATTTGCGCTGGAAAACCGCGAGCTGGGCGAGTGGCTGGCGAGCGAGCGGGCCTTCGACGCGGAATTCGCGGTAGCCCTGGGTTCGGTGGATCTACCAGGTGATTTGCGTGAGGACATTTTCGCCTGTCTGGCCGGCGAGCGCGGGGATTTCCCGCAGGCGCAGGACATGAACGACGCGGCCTGGATCGGCGCGCTGGCATCGCTCCAGCCGCCCGCCGGGCTGCGCGACCAGGTGATCGCCGCGATGGAGCGGACGGAAGGACGCGAGGTCGTCAGGGTTTCGTTTTTCAGGCGGACGGCGATTCCGTTAGCCGCCGCGGCGGGCATCGCGCTGGCGTTTTTCATCACCCGCCCGGCAGGTCCGGCGGCGGTGGTGAGGACCGGACCGGTCCCGATCGAAGCCGTGCAGGCGGGTTTCATCCGGACCTACGAATCGCCGTTGTTCAGTCTGGACGAGAAGCGCGAGGATCATCGGTTGCTGGTCCGGCACTTGGAGGAGCACAAATTGCCTTGTGCCGGCTGCCTGCCGCCGGGACTCCGGAACGTGAAGGGAATCGGTTGCCGGGAGTTGGTGATCGACGGCAAGCGCGGCTCGCTGATTTGCTTCGACGAGCGGGAGAACGGGGTCGTCCACGTGGTGATTTTCCGCCGCGAGGATGTGTGTGGCGAGCTCCCGCAGAGGGACCGTCCGCGTCTGGCGCAAAACGGGGACTGGGCGTCGGCACAATGGCAGGATGGTGAGAACGTGTTCGTCGCCATCAGCCACACGCAGGTCAAAAAGCTGGCGACCTTGTTCTGAAGCAAGGCGCCCGGGTTTGGCTGGTAGATTCCGGCAGGGATGCCAAGGTGGCCGTGGGAAATGAGTTTTGAAGCCGAGACACCGCCTCTTCTGGCACCGTTGCAGCGGGTGATGTTGCGGGATTCCCTCGCGGAGGGAGACGCCGGGCATCATGTTGAGCAGCTGGAAATGCTCTTCGCGCGCGGCCACGTGCGCGGGCGGGTGGCCGCGGCTTGGGAGGAGACCGTCGCCAGCACCGCGGCGCTTCGGGTCGCGTTCGTCACGGCTAACGGACATGCCGCAGGCCGCGAATTCGTGACTCCGCGGAATTCTTTGAACCAACAGGAACCGCTGCCGGCGTCATGGGAAAGCTGGCGGGAGGCGGACCGCCGCCGCCCGCTGCTCGCGCCGCACGAGGTGCCGTGGCGGGCGGTGTATTGGCCGGAGGAGGGGCGGTTCATCTGGACCTTCCACCACGCGCTGCTAGACGGCAGGTCGCTTGCGCGGGTGTTGCGGGATTTCCTGGAACGGCTCGCGGATGGAAATCCCGAGCCGCTGGCCACCGCCGAGTGGCGCGCGCCCACCGCGGAATCGCTGGCGCTGGCGGAGCGGATCTTCCGCGACGAAGCGGCGGATTCGATAGAAATGGATTTCCCCGCTGACGCCGCGGGGGCGGCGGTGCGTTTCATGGGAAATGATTTCGCGCTGCGCTTGGAGTCGCTGGCGGCGGCGATGGAGGTGACCGCCCCGACTATTCTTATCTGGGCCTGGGGCCAGGCGCTGATGGAAATTTCCGGGGCCGGCGCGGTGGTCGTCGAGCAACTGCGCGCGGGCGCGCCGCAGCCGGGGACCGCGGGATTTACCATGAACACGCTGCCGGTGCGAATCCGGCGGGCGAGCGGCGACGTGGCGCGGAGCCTGCGGGAATTCCGCGCCCGGATGCTGGCGTTGCGGGCGATCGAGTCGGTGTCGCCGGAGGATTTCGCGCCCGGAGTTTTTCCTGACACCAACGGGCGATCCAGCAGCGTGATCATGGTCGAGCGCGGCACCTTGCGCCATTTGGCGGGCGGGGAGCTTGTCGAGTCGTTGGTGCTTCACGAGGCCAAAGGCGAGACCTTGATGGCCACCGCGCATGTTCTGCCAGACTTGCGGTTGGAGGTGGAAGGCCCCGGACGGCACGACCTGCTGCGCGGCTGGGTCCACGTGCTGGAGCGGTTGTGAGACGGTCGGCCCGCCCAAATCCTGCGAAGTTCGCCATCACACTTGCCGGGTGCCCGCGCTATCGACTAAAAACGCGCGTGGCCGGCAAAAACATCGTTTATTTCGACTTGGAAACCCAACGCAGCTTCGGCGACGTCGGCGGCTCGATGCACAAGGACAAGATGCAGGTTTCCGTAGGCGTCACCTACAGCACCGCCCGCGGGACTTATGAGATTTACGCGGAAAACGAGATGGAAAAGCTCGGCGAGGAGCTCGTCCGCGCCGATCTCGTCGTCGGCTGGAACCACCTGCAGTTCGATTATCCCGTCCTCCAGCCCTACATTTTCCACACGCTCGCCGAGCAGACGCTCAACCTCGACATGATGCTCGAACTCGAAACCATCGTCGGTTTCCGCCTCAAGCTCGACTCCGTGGCCTCCGCCTCGCTCGGCACTGGCAAGACCGCCGACGGCCTCGACGCGCTGCGCTGGTGGCAGGAACACAAGAAATCCGGCGAGTTCGCGCCGCTCCGGAAAATCGCCGAATACTGCGCCTTCGACGTGAAGGTCACCAAGTGCGTCCACGAATACGCCCTCGAACACGGGCTGCTCAAATACGACGACAAAAGCGGCCGGATCGCCGAGGTCGCCGTGGATTGGAAATAATCACATCCAGCCGATCTGCGCCAGGACCTTGGTCACGGTCCAAATGAACACAAGACTCAGCGCGACGATGTAAATGATCGCGGCTTTTTCGATGGAGGAACGGGTCATGGCGCGGGTCTTCTAGTGCGGCGGTTGGATTTCGCCAAGGGAAATGGTTGGCAGCTTAAAATATACTCTTGCAGTTTTTATGCGTTTGATGACAGATCCCGCGGACATGAAATTCCGCCCGCTCCTCTCGCTCCTGCTCGCCACGCCCGCATGGGCCCAGTCCACCGACCTTTTGCCCAAGCGGCTCGACGAACTCGTCGTCACCGCCAGCCCGCTCGACCGCACGCTGTTCGAGCTGGTCCAACCGGCCGCCGTCCTCAAGAAAAAGGAGCTCATGCTCAACCTCGCCCCCACGCTCGGCGAAACCTTGGGCAAGCAAGCGGGCGTCAGTTCCACCTCGTTCGGCCCCGGTGCCAGCCGCCCGATCATCCGCGGCCTCGGCGACGACCGGCTGCGCGTGCTCCAGAACGGCACCTCGGTCCTCGACGTCTCCAACGTCAGCCCCGACCACGCCGTCGCCGCCGATCCGCTGACCGTGCGCTCGGTGGAAATCGTGCGCGGCCCGGCCACCCTGCTCTACGGCCCGAACACCGTCGGCGGCGTGGTCAATGTCATCGACGACCGCATCCCCGAGGAGCGCGTCAGCGGCATCGACGGCTCGCTCGACACACGCTACGGCTCGGCGGAAAACCTCCGCTCCCTATCAGGCGCGGTGAATTTCGGCGCGGGCCCCTTCGCCTTCCACCTCGACGCCTTCACCCGCGAATCCGACGACCTCGAAATCCCCGGCTACGCCCGCTCCGAGCGGCTCCGCGCCCAAGACCCGCAGCCGGACGAAGCGCGCGGCACGCTCCCCAACAGCTTCACCGACTCCGACGGCGCGGCCATCGGCGGCTCCTACATCTGGGACCAGGGCTTCGTCGGCGTTTCCTACTCCGGCATCGATTCGCTTTACGGCACGGTGGCGGAAGAGGACGTCACCATCGACCTCCGCCAACGCCGCTGGGACCTGCGCGGCGCGTTTTACGAGCCGGCTAACGGCATCAAGGAAATCAACTACAAGTTCGGCTACTCGGATTACGAGCACACCGAGTTCGAGGGCGCTGAAACCGGCACCCGGTTCCTCATCGACGGCTTCAACACCCGCGCGGAGGTCCTTCACGAAAAGCTCCACGGCTTCGAAGGCGCGGTCGGCGTGGAACTCCAACGCAGCGATTTCTCCGCGCTCGGCGAGGAAGCCTTCCTCCCGCCCGTCGAAAACCAGGTGAACTCGCTGTTCGCCTTCGAGGAAATCGAGCTCGACCGCTTCACCCTCCAGTTCGGCGGCCGCTACGACTATCAGGCCAACGAAACCGACGCCCTCGACCGCGACTTCAACGCATTCAGCGTCTCCGCCGGAGTGATTTACAATCCCACCGAAGACTACGCCGTGGCGATGTCGGCGGGCTATTCGCAGCGCCCGCCGAACTACGTCGAGCTCTTCGCCGACGGCCCGCATGTCGCGACCGGCACATATGAAATCGGCGATCCGGACCTCGGCACCGAGGATTCGCTCTCGCTCGACCTCTCGCTCCGGAAAAAAACCGGCCGTGTGACCGGCAGCGTCAGCGGCTTCTATTACCGCTTCAACGACTTCATCGC
>JBFZFJ010000369.1:0-4901 GCA_041306405.1 Verrucomicrobiales bacterium
ATCGTGGAGCGTGACATACGGGCTGTCGTCCTCGCCGGTGTAGCTCAGCAGGCCGTATTTCTTGCCTTCCTCGGGCACGAAATCTGCCGGCTTTTCCAATAAAATCAGCGGCGTGAGCGGCGCGTAATGGCTGTCGAGCTGACCGGGTGCCTGCGGCGCATCCGATTTGATTTCACGGACTTTCTCCACTCGGCCGAATTCCTGAAGCTGCTCCTTGGTGATCGGCCCGGCACGGTGCAGCCGGAAAACCGGCTTCTTTCCTTCGCGCGGCTCGATCGAAATAATCGTGCTCTCCACCCCTTCCGCGCAGGCCCCGGCATCGACAATGAGCGGGATGCGGCCGCCGAGCTCCTTCATCACCGCGGAGGCGGAAGTCGGAGAAATCCGGCCGAAACGGTTCGCGCTCGGAGCCGCGATCGGGCGGCCGAGCTCCTTGCAGACCGCCCGGAAAACCGGATGCGCGCTCTGGCGGACCGCCACCGTCGGAAGCCCGCTCGTCACCAAATCCGGCACGTCCGGGTGCTTTGGTAAAATCAACGTGAGCGGCCCGGGCCAGAACGCTGCCGTCAGCTTGTTCACCGTTTCCGCGATCTCCTCAGGCACGATCGCCACGTTTTTCAAATCCCCGCGCGAGGCGATGTGGACGATGAGCGGGTCGAACGAAGGCCGCTCCTTCGCCGCGAAAACCTTGGCAACCGCTTCGGGATTAAACGCGTCCGCCGCCAAGCCATAGACGGTTTCAGTGGGAAGGGCGACGATTTCACCGGCTCGCAGCAAAGCGCAGGCCTCGGTGACGGCGTCCTTCATTTCATCATCGGCAACTTGGAGAATTCGGGTCTCGGGCACGCGCGCGTTTTGCCAGACCATCCCTCGTCTGGCGAATCTTGATTTACCGAAATGACGCGCGGCCGGTTTTTACGGTTTATCCCCGCGCCTCCGTCGGACTAGGGTGGGCGCATGAACGAATCGCAACCCCCGCCGAAGAGCATTGTTCTGATCGGCTTCATGGGCAGTGGGAAATCGACGGTGGGGCGCGAGCTGCAGCATCGGCTCGGATATCCGCTAGTGGATATGGATCACGTGATCGAGCAGCGGGCGCGCAAGTCGATCGCGGCGATTTTCGCTGACGAGGGCGAGGAGGCGTTCCGGGACATGGAGACGGCTTTGCTGGAAGAGCTCGACGACCCTGCCGCGCCGCGGCGGATTATTTCGACGGGTGGCGGCGTGATCGGGCGCGAGCGGAACCGGGCTTTGCTGCGGCATCTGGGTTACGTCGTGTGGCTGCACGCGCCGCTGGCGGTGATCCTCGACCGGACCGGGAGAAACCGCGACAGGCCGCTGCTGCATACGGACGATCCGGTTGCGCGGGTGGAGGCGCTGATGGCGGTTAGGAAGCCGCTTTATGCGGAGGCCGCCCACTTGCACGTGGATACTTCCGGCCTGGATTGCGGCGAGCTGGCGACGGGGATTCTGGAAAGCGCGCGTTACTTTTTCACCGGCCACCTGTGAGTGAGATGGTAGGGCAGGTGAAAGCGTGGGCGGCGGAGCTGGGATTCGATGACTGCCGGATCGCGGTGGCGAAGGAGGCGAGCCACGCGGATTTGTTCCGCGAGTGGATCGGGGAGGGCAAGCACGGTGAAATGGCGTGGCTGGAGCGCACACCGGAGCGGCGCTGCGATCCGCGCGAGGTCTTGCCAGGGTGCCGGTCGATCATCTGCCTGGCGCTGAATTACTATCCGGGGAGCAGTCCGTTTCCCGAGGGACATGACGGCGGCTACCGGATCGCGCGCTATGCCTGGAACGAGGACTATCATGATCTGATCGAGAAGCGGCTGCGGGAGTTCGACGGGAAATTGCAGGCGCTCGGCGGCACCCAGCGCTTCTACGTCGATACCGGTCCGGTGCTGGAGCGCGACTTCGCGAGCGACGCGGGTCTTGGCTGGAACGGGAAATCCACGGTGCAGATCCACCGCCACATGGGCGCGTGGTTTTTCCTGGCGGAACTGCTGACCACGCTCGACCTGGCGCCCGACGCGCCGTTCGGCGACCACTGCGGGAAATGCACCGCCTGCGTCACGGCGTGCCCGACGCAGGCGATCACCGCGCCGCGGCGGGTGGACGCGCGGCGTTGCGTCTCATATCTAACGATCGAGCACAAGGGGCCGATTCCCGAGGAGTTCCGCGTCGCGATGGGCGACCGGATTTACGGCTGCGACGATTGCCTGGACGCGTGCCCGTGGAACCGCTTCGCCGTGGAGTCGCGGGAAATGACCTTCCACGCGCGGGCGACGGTTTTCGAAAAGCGGCTGCGGGATTTCCTCGCGCTCGATGATGACGGCTTCCGCGCGCTGTTCGCCAAGTCGCCGATCAAGCGGATCAAGCGGCCGCGGTTTCTGAGAAACGTCTGCGTGGCGTTAGGAAACACCGGGACGCGTGAGGACCTGCCCGCTCTGGAACTCGCCGCCGCCGATCCCGACCCGCTGGTTTCCGAACATGCGCGATGGGCGATCGGTCAGATCACGGGTCGGTGATGGGTTCGCGAGTGGCTACTCCGCGGGCTCGCCTTCAGGCACCTTCTTGAATTTCGCCCGCGCGATTTCGATCACCATCGGCAGCACGGAGATTCCGATGATGCCTAACACGACGAGTTCGAAGTTCGCCTTGACGATGGGAATATTCCCAAAGAACCAGCCGCAGGGCAGGATGAGTCCCACCCACAATACCGCGCCGGTCACGTTGAAGAACATGAAGCGGCGGTAGTTCATTTCCCCGGAGCCGGCGACGAACGGGGCGAAGGTCCGGACGATCGGCACGAAGCGGGCGATGATGATGGTCTTGCCGCCGTAGCGGACGAAAAACTCGTTGGTTTTTGCGATGTGGCTGGGTTTTACGACCTTGGGAAACGTCCGCATCATCCAGCCGCCGAATTTCCGACCAATCCAGTAGTTGACCGTGTCGCCAAGGATGGCGGCGACGAGAAGGATGATGGCGGCCACCCAGATGTTGAGGTTGGAGGTGGGGTCCGCGGCGATCGCGCCGATGGCGAAGAGCAGTGAGTCGCCGGGCAGGAAGGGGGTGATGACCAGGCCGGTCTCACAGAAAACAATCAGGAACAACAGCCCGTAAACGAGTGGCCCTTGGGCGCTGATGAAGTCGCGGAGGTGATCGGGGAGGTTAAGGAAGAGGTCGAGTATTTCGTTCATGGTTTAACTATGTTCGGGGCGCGGATCGCGGGTGAGGAGGTCGCGCATCGCGAGCGGGGCGGACTTGTTTTCGTAAAGGATACTGTAAACCGAGTCGATGATCGGCGTGCGGACGCCGACGCGGCGCGCGGCCTCGTGGATCGAGAGTGTGTTAGGCACGCCTTCCGCGACCATGCCGAGCGCGGCGACGGCTTCCTCCAGCGTCTTGCCGCCGCCGAGAGCGAGGCCCACGCGGTGGTTGCGCGAGTGCTCGGAGAAACAGGTGACGATGAGATCGCCGACGCCGGAGAGCCCGGAAAACGTCTCCAGTCTGCCTCCGAGCGCGGTGCCGAGGCGGGTCATTTCCGCGAGCGCGCGGGTGACGAGGGCGGCCACCGCGTTGTCTCCCAGACCGAGGCCGTGGGCCATGCCGGCGGCGATGGCGTAAACGTTTTTCACCGCGCCGCCGAACTCGATGCCGGGGAGGTCGTTGCTGGTGTAGGAGCGGAAATGGGGCAGCGTGAAAAGCTCCTGGAGGCGGACGGCGAGGTCGTGGTCCTCGGAGCCGATCACGGCGCAGGTGGCCATGCCGGCGGCGATTTCCTCGGCGTGGTTAGGGCCTGACAGGACGGCGATCGGATTGACCGGGAAGACCTCGCGGAGGATCTGGCTCATGCGTTCGCCGGTGTGTTTCTCAATGCCTTTCGCGCAGGAAAGAAGGATGGTTTGCTCCGGCAGTCCGGCGGCGGCGAGCTTGCGGGCGGTCTCGCGGGTGGCGGAGGTGGGCACCGCAAAAATAACCAATGGGTGGGCCAGTGCGTCATTCAGTTCGCAGGTGGCGCGGACGTTTTCGCCCAGCGGAATGTCGCTCAGGTAGTGCGGGTTCCGATGCTCGCGGTTGATGGCTTCCGCGGTCTCGCAGTCGCGGCCGATGAGAAGGATGGATTCGAGTTTCGGAGCCAGTAGCTTTGCCATCGCGGTGCCGAAGGAGCCGGAACCCACGATGGCTGTGGAGGTGAATTTCGTCTCAAACATCGCCGGATTTGGGTTTGCGGGTGAAGCGGTGCTCGGTGCCTGCGAGCAGCCGCTGGATATTGGTCCGGTGTTTCCAGATGGCGAGGACGGCGATGATGATTGAGAAAGCGAACAGCGGCTTGTTCCAGGTGCCGTCTTGGATTTTCCCGTGAAACCACGAGCCCCAGAGCGTCAGCAGTGGCAGCGCCGCCGCCGCGATGATGCTGGCGAGTGAAACGTAGCGGCTGACGATGAATGCCAAGCCCCAGACCGCCGCCAAAATCACGATGGCGGCGGGCATCAGTGCGATCAAACCGCCGGCCGAAGTGGCGATTCCTTTTCCACCCTTGAAGCCAACCCATGGCGAGTAGTTGTGCCCGAGGATGGCGCACAGGCCGGTGAGCACTTGGAAAACCTGGGCCGTGAGCATCGGGAACTTCCCAGCGTAAGGCAGCAGCCCGCTGAGCGTCATCGGATTTTGGATCCCTTCGAAACGAATCAGGGAAATCGCGATCACGGTGGGCACCAATCCCTTGAGCGCGTCCAGCAGCAGGCAGGTGACGCCGTATTTCTTGCCGACGATCCGCAGCACGTTGGTCGCGCCGATGTTGCCCGAGCCGTGCTCGCGGATGTTGATGCCCTTGATCCGGGAAATGATCAGGCCGAAAGGAATCGACCCGAGCAGGAAGGCGACAAGCGGGCAGA
>JBFZFJ010000370.1:0-7675 GCA_041306405.1 Verrucomicrobiales bacterium
GGTGATCGCCGCCACATCCATTCACTCGGTCTCCGGCGGCATGATCGCGCCCCACGGGGAATCCCCCATTTTCGCGACCACCACCGCCTTCGGCCAGGCCGACGCCGGGAAATCCAGGTTCTGCCAGCCGTCCGGGGACTCACCGGCGCACAGCCAGTTCGCATCGGAGACGATGTGGAGTTTTTTCCCGTCCTTGAGCGTGGCGCTGAAGCGCAGGGCGATTCCGGCGGCGCCCTGTTGGTTGCGGCCCTCGACGGCGATGACGTTGCGACCGCCCGGCTTGAGATGGGCGAGCACCTCGTAGCTGCGGGGAGTTTTCCAATCCACGCCCGTGCCGAGATCCACGCCGTTGACGAACAAACGGTGCTCGTCGTCGCAAGCCACCGTGAGCGCCGCGCTGGCGACATCCGCCGGCAGTTGGAACTCCCGCCGGAAAAACACCTTTTCATCCGCGGCGGGCTGCGTGCTTTTCCAGATCCAGACCGCGGTCGGCATGCCTCCCGGCGCGGCCTTGCCGCCCTGCTGGATCCGCAAATCCTTGAACTCCGTCTTCATCGCCGGCCCGGCATGGACTTGCAGCGCGATCACGCCTTTGGCCGCGCGTTTTTCCGGCTGCACGTCCTGGATTTCCGCCGCCAGCTTGCCGTTGATGAAATGCCGGAGCATCTGCCCCTGCGCCACGATCCGGTAGGAATTCCAAACCGCCAGATCCACGGCCGGCACTTCGAGGGGCCCGGTCACTTCCGGAGTGTCGCCGAGCTTGACCCGCTGGCCCCGCTCGCAGGCGATTCCCCGGCCTTTCTCCTCGTAAAGCATCCCGAGGTAGGACGCCTGCGGATGCAGATCCATCTGATAGCCGCCGACCACCCACTTGGCGGGATCGACCACTTGGCTGCGGTATTGCACGCCGGAATTGTTGCCGCTGACGCGGGCTTGGAATTCGAGTTCGAAATCCCCCGGCTCGCCGCCCTGCCAGATCAGGAAGGAATTGGCGTCGATTTTCCTTTCAGCATCGTCGGTCTCGCCGATCAGAACGCCGCCCTCCACCCGCCACAGCCGGGAATCCCCGGACCAACCGGCGAGATCCGTGCCGTTAAACAGCGCTTGCCAGCCAGCCCGGCACGGCAAGATCGCCATCAGCAAGCAAAGCGGGATTAAAATTCGGGTCATCTGGCCCTTGGATACGGACCGCGGATTCCCGGGTTTTCAGAAATTATCCCGAAGCCGCGTCTTTCCGTCTCAAGCCATTTCAGGCCTCCGCCAAAAGCTTGCGGAAATAGTCGATGGTCGCGTCCAGTCCTTGATCCAGCGAGACCGTCGGCTGCCAGCCGAGCTCGGCGGTGGCCAGCGTGATGTCTGGCTGGCGCTGCTTCGGATCGTCGCCGGGCAGCGGCAGGAAGGTGATTTTCGACGGACCTCCGACTTTCTTCAGAACGAGCTCCGCCAGCTGGATCATGGTGAATTCGCCGGGATTGCCGATGTTGACCGGGCCGGTGAGCGTCGGGTGGTTCATCAGCCGGATGAAGCCCTCGATCAGGTCGTCCACATAACAGAACGAACGGGTTTGGCGGCCGTCGCCATAGATCGTGAGATCCTGCCCCTGGAGCGCCTGGACGATGAAATTGGAAACCACCCGGCCGTCGTTCGGCAGCATCCGCGGGCCGTAGGTGTTGAAAATCCGGACCACCCGGATATCGACCTGGTTCTGGCGGTGATAGTCGAAGAACAGGGTCTCGGCGCAGCGCTTGCCCTCGTCGTAACAGGCGCGGATGCCGATCGGGTTGACGTTTCCGTGATACGATTCCGGCTGCGGATGGACGTCGGGATCGCCGTAAACCTCGGAAGTGGACGCCTGGAAGACCCGCGCCCCGGTGCGCTTCGCCAGACCCAGGCAATGGATCGCGCCCATCACCGAGGTCTTGGTCGTCTTGATCGGGTTGTGCTGGTAGTGCGGCGGCGAGGCGGGACAGGCGAGGTTGTAAATTTGATCGATCTCGTATTTGAACGGCTCGGTCACGTCGTGGCGGACGAGTTCGAAGTAAGGATTGCCCATCAGGTGGGCGATGTTGCGCTTGCGGCCGGTGAAAAAATTGTCCAGGCAGATGATTTCATGGCCCTCGCCGAGAAGCCGCTCACAGAGATGGGAACCCAAAAAGCCAGCTCCGCCGGTGATCAAAATTCGCATGGCGAAAACCAATCAGGCCCCCCCCGCCGGATCAAGACCGGATCGGAAAGAGATTTGATCCGCTGGAGATGGAATGCCCCGGGTTTCAGAAACGGCTTCGGGATGGACCATTCGCAGCGATTGCCACGAAGGGCGGTGGTGTGTGGGAGAATCGTCACCAACGCCAGTTCGTCCTCCTCAGGTAAAGATGTGAGCAGCAAGCAGGGAAAGCTCCCGGCGTTCCTTCCGGCTCAGCGAAGGTCGCAAAGGGACGCGACGGCGAAAATCTCATGGGAGACAAATTTCCGCTGGTCCGGCGTGAAACTGATCGGAAGGGCCGCATGCGGCAGGGCGACCGCAGCCGGACTCGATTTCAACAGCGCCGAACACCGGGTGATCCGGGGATTCGGAGCCCTCTTGGGGCGGCATGTCACACTTTTTGTTATTGTGACTGATTGATCATTAACATTGAAATTTGGATATTTAAAGTCCATATCTCGCTGATGAAACTGCAACGGCAGCATCTTCTGGAAAAAATCCGCACGGCTTTGGGCCGGAGTCGAATCGTCGCACTGTTGGGACCAAGGCAGGCGGGCAAGACTTCGCTGGCGAGGATCATCGCGGCGGAACAAGGCGCGAGCCTGTTCGATTTGGAAGACCCCACGGATGCCAACCGCTTGAGTGCTCCCAAGCTGGCGCTGGAAAAATTGACCGGTCTGGTCGTGCTGGACGAATTCCAACTCATGCCCGAACTGGCTCCCATCCTACGGGTGCTGGCGGATCGAGATCCCTTGCCGGCGCGCTTTCTCATTCTTGGCAGTGCCTCGCCCGATCTTCTGAAAACGTCTTCGGAAACCCTCGCGGGCCGTGTCGAGTTTATCGAAATCGGCGGCTTTACCTTGGAGGAAACAGGCGTCGCCACCCAAGCTCAACTCTGGCAACGAGGTGGCTTCCCGCTCTCTTATTTGGCGGCGGACGATGCCGCCAGCTACCAATGGCGGTCGGATTTCATCCGCACGTTTCTGGAGCGTGACATCCGCCGCTTCGGCGTGAACACACCACCCGAGGCCCTGCGGCGGCTGTGGCAAATGCTCGCTCATCATCACGGTGGCGTTTCCAACGGCTCCGAAATCGGCCGCTCGTTGGGTGAGTCGAATCAAACCGTGCGCCGCCACCTCGATATTCTCACGCACGCCTTCATGATCCGGCAGCTCCCGCCCTGGTTCGAGAATTTGGGAAAACGACTTGTCCGGCATCCGAAGATCTATGTCCGGGACACCGGTCTGCTCCACGCCTTGTTAGGCCTCGCCTCGCCCGCCGCCGTCGAGGGGCATCCCAAGTGCGGAGCCTCGTGGGAAGGCTTCTGCATCGAGCAAATCCTCCGCCGCACCGATGACCGGCAAGCCTGGTTCTGGGCAACCCACTCCGGCGCGGAACTCGATCTGCTCTTGCTCCAGAACGGCCGGAAGATCGGTTTCGAGTTCAAATACAGCGATGCTCCCAAGACCACCAAGTCCATGCACAGCGCGGTGGAAAGCCTGCAATTGGAGAGACTGATCGTCGTCCATCCGGGTGAAGCATGCTACCCGCTCAACGAAAAAATTCAGGTGCGGTCGCTGTCGATGACACTGCGGGAGCTTGTAGTGTGCTGATGTATCAAAGAGCCGATGAAGTTGGAAAGCATCGCCGGGCGTGAGTCGGTGTTCTGAACCGGTAGGGCTGGCCCGCCGTGGCCCGCCCACTTGTCGCCCACGGCGCGGGATGCCGACGGGAAGAATTTGAACCGCAAAGCCGCAGAGGTCGCAAAGGAACGCAAAGAGGAATTTTTCGTGGGATTGGCAACAAGTTGAATCGTGGATTGAAGATTTTGGTTCGAAAATGCCGGACGAAAAATGGAGTGTGAAACTCCTGGGTTTCTCATTTCAGCATCTCAGCATCTCAGCATCTCAGCCTTTCAGGTTTTCAGCATCTACTTGCGAAGCCGGTAGAACCCACTGCCCGGCGCCGGGGTTCGTCGGAGAAGGTCACTGTCCGGGTGTCTTGACATCGCGTGCCTCGGGAGCGAAACTCCCCTGAAATGCCAACCGCCGTCCGCAGCACTCCCTTCAGCGACCCTCTGCCGGAAGATCTGGAGTCCGCCGTGGGCTGACCCTTGCCGAACTCGATCACCATCTGCGGCTGATGGCCGCGCTCAAGATGTTCGAGCTGGGCAAAATCAGCAGCGGAAAGGCGGCGGAACTCGCCGGAATGAGCCGTAGCGATTTCTTCGCCGTCTGAGGAGATACCGAATCAGCATCTTCAACTATCCGCCCGAGGAAGCCGAAGCGGAATTGCGCAAGGATCTTGAAACCCTGGCTTCCCTGGGGCCGAAATGATCCTGATATGCAATGCCGGCCCGGTCATCGCTGTGGCCAAAATCGGATGGCGCAGCTTCCGCAAAAACCCCGCCTCGCATTCGATCCGCTCCAGCGACTCGCCGCCGGTCGCCGCACGCCGCACAAGGCTCCAGCGAGGGGTTCCCGGAATCCCTTGTCCAGTCCGGTGCCCGCCGCTCGGTTTTGACATCCTTCCCCCGGATTCAAGCGGATCGGAAACGGTGACGTCAATTTCCCATATCGGGATTTCAGCACGCCGGAACATCGATCCCGCCCGTTGTTCAATTTAGTTTGAATTCTCCGGGAAAGCTCCTTACTTTCCAGCCCATGGGCGATCTGTTGGACGGAGATCAAAACGAAATGGACCCCTTGGAGCGCCAGGTGGTGGCCATGTTCGTGGACGGCGTGCGCGTGTTGGGCCTGCCCCGTTCGATCGGAGAAATTTACGGGCTGCTCTTCATTTCACAATCCGGCCTGTCCCTCGACGATCTCGTGTGCCGCCTCCGCATCAGCAAGGGCTCCGCCAGCCAAGGGCTGCGGACGCTCAAAGGCCTCGGCGCGGTGCGCGAAACCGACGGTGGCGACGATCGCCGCACTTATTACGAACCGGCGATCGAGCTCAAGCGCCTCGCCGGCGGCTTCATCCGCGAGCAAATCCGCCCGCATCTGGAAAACGGAAAAACCAAGATCGGCCGGCTGGCGGAGAGCGCCCGCGACATCGAAGACCCCGAGCGCCGGAAATTCCTTGGCGAGCGCGTCGAACGTTTGGAAACATGGATGCGCAGCGGCGGCAGGGTCCTTCCCGTGCTTCAAAAACTTCTCGGCCAATGAAATCCACCGATCCCCAACAGCCGGAATGGTTTTGCCTCCGGTGCCAGACCAAACGCGAGCACATCGCCGCCGGCCATTTGCGCGAACTCGAGGGCGTCGAGGTTTTCTGCCCGCGCCTGCGCTACCGCAAAGCCACCCGCCGCGGCAAGATCTGGTGGGTCGAGCCGATGTTTCCCGGCTACCTGCTGGCCAAATTCAACATGGCCGAGATGGAGCGCGCCGTCACCTTCTGCCAAGGCATCCGCGGACTCATCCGCTTCGGCTCGGAAATCCCGCCCGTCCCCGAGTCGTTCGTCGAGGCGATCAAACACGAAATCCTCAACCGCAAAGGCGCCGAGCATGACGAACTCGTCACCCTCAGCCCGGTCATCCAAATCGGCGATGAAGTGGAAGTCGCCTTCGGTCCGCTCCAAGGGATGCAGGGAACCGTCATCACCGTCCCCTCCGCCACCGAGCGCGTGAAAATCCTCATCGAATTCCTCGGAAACCCACAGGTGGTCGACATGGACCTCTTCTCGATCCTGCTTCCCAGACGTCCGATCCCCTGAAAATAAAAGCGCTTCCTACGTGATCACGTGACTCACCTTGTGGGTTTCCCGTTGAATACTCGCCGCAGTCACCGGCGAAAACTCCCCCCGCCGATGACCCCACACCACCCAGCCGCCCGCCTTGCCCAGGTTTCCCTCCATCCCGGAGAGATCGACCAAGGGCGGTAGCGTGGAGGCCGCCGCCCTTGATTTCTCCCCGCTTGAAACCCGACTCATCCACTGACTTCCTGATCATCGGCGCGGGCTTTTCCGGACTGGTGATCGCCGAGCGCCTGTCCGCCGCCGGCTGGAAATGCGTGGTCGTGGACCGCCGCGAGCACCTCGGCGGAAACGCCCGTGACGGCATCGACGCCGCCGGCGTCCTCACCCACCATTACGGCCCGCACTACTTCCGCTCGAACTCGCCGCGGATCGTCGATTACCTGTCCGCCTTCACCGAGTGGCACGCGGTCGGCTACACCATCAAGAGTCACGCCCGCGGCCGCTACTGGAGCTTCCCGATCAACCTCAACACCTTCGAGGAATACCTCGGCCGGCCCGCGACCACCGGGGAGTTCACCGCCTGGCTGGAGCAAAAACGGATCCCGATCGCGGACCCGCAAAACTCGGAGGAAGTCATCATCTCCCAGGTCGGCCGCGAACTCTACGAGCTGTTTTTCGAGGGCTACACGCTCAAGCAATGGAAGCGCCACCCGCGCGAACTCGACGCCTCGGTCTGCGGCCGCATCCCCGTCCGCACCAACCGCGACGACCGCTACCTGTCCGAATCCTTCCAGGCCCTGCCGAAACACGGCTACACCGCTCTGTTCGAAACCATGCTCAACGCCTCGCCCGGCGTGGAACTCCACCTGGGCGTGGATTTCGAGGAAGCCCGCGCCCGCTGGAGCCACAAGCACCTCGTCTTCACCGGCGCCATCGACGAGTTCTACGGCCGCCGCTTCGGCGCGCTTCCCTACCGCTCGCTGCGCTTCGAGCACGAATCGTTTTCCGCCGAACAACTGCTAGCCCGCGAGCCGGTTTCGGGAAAACCCGGCTTCTGGCAGCCCGCAATGCAGGTGAACTATCCGGAGCCCGAAGTGCCGTTCACCCGCATCGTCGAGATCAAGCACGCCACCGGCCAACAGATCGACGCCACCACCATCGTCCGCGAGTTCCCCAAGGACTGGACGCCGGACGACGAGCCGTTCTATCCGGTCCCCGCTCCGGAAGCCCGCGCCGCCTTCCTCCGCTACACCGAGATCGCCGCCGCCGAGCCTAACACCAGCTTCATCGGCCGCCTCGCCACCTACCGCTACTACAACATGGACCAAGTCACCGCCATGGCCCTAACCGAAGCCGATAAACTCATCAAACGCTTCGCCTAAGGCTAAGATCGTGGATCGTGGATTGCGGATTGTGGATTGTGGATAGAAAATCGCAGAAATGCGCGAAGCTCTCTACCCCTAATAACCAATAACCAATAACCCTTTCCCTCTCTTCCCCAATAACCAATAACTGATAACCAATAACTTTTCATTCTCTCCCATGAAAAAAGTCTTCGTTTCCGGCTGCTACGATATCCTCCATGCCGGCCATATCCAGTTCTTCGAGGAAGCCCGCGCCCTCGGCGACTACCTGATTGTCTCCTTCGCCTCAGCAGATGTCCTCTGGCACCACAAACGTCGGAAACCCTCAATCCCAGACGACCATAAACGCGTCCTCCTCCAAAGCCTCCGCATGATCGATGAAGTCATCATCACTCACGGCCACAAGGAGGG
>JBFZFJ010000371.1:0-3185 GCA_041306405.1 Verrucomicrobiales bacterium
TTTTTTCTAGCGGTTGACGTAGGTGACCGCTTGAATCTGGAGGTTCGCTTCGTTCGCCTTGGCGATGGCTTCCTGCATTTTCTCGACGGCCTTTTGCTGTTCCTCCGCGGCTTGCGCCACGTCTTTTTGCGCCTTCTCCGGCGTGTTCGACTGTTCCTGCGAGTCGCCGAGTTTTTCCTTCACCTTCGGCAGATCCTGTTGGGAAAGCTCCTGCATCGACTTCAGGGACTCCGCCATTTTCTTGAGCGTCTCCTTCTGGATGTCGCCGTTGCGGGCGGCGTCCTTCATCAGGCTTTCCATCCGCTCGGTGAGGTCCTTCATGCGCCGCTCGCTCTCGGCTTCCGCTTGTTCCTGGGATTCAAGACGCTTGGTGTGAGGATCCTTCTGGAGCTCCTCGCCGCTCAGGCGTTCGAGCCGCTGGTTTTCATCCAGCAACTCCACCTCGCGCCGGGCGAGGTCCTCGAACTCGGTGATCGTCCGGTCAAACTTGCTCTTCAACATCTGCGCGTGCTCGTCGCGGGTCAGCACGTAGAGAATGACCGGCTCGGAATAGACGCGGCCGCGCCCGGGGAAATGGTCCTCGCTGTATCCGCGGAGGGTGATCTTCTGCGGCGCGATGCCAAAAGCGGCGGGTGAGAACGACGCGGACTTGTTGAGCCGCCGTTCTTCCGGCGTGCCGTCGCCGAGTTTCAGCTCGCCCTTCGCCGGCACCTCGCTGGTCGGCCGGGTGAACTGGCCGGACCACTCGATCCCCGTTTGTTTCACTCCGAAATCATCCTCGGCCAGCACCTCGAAATCCACTGTTTCCTCCGGCAGCATCACCTTCTGGCGGTCGATCCCCTGCAAGTAACAAGTCGGCGCCGCGTCCTTCAGCGCATCGACCCGCAGGCGGTAGCCGGACTCGCCCGCGAGCCCGAGCTTGTCGGTCCAGGCGAATGGAATTTCGAACGGAATCGCGCCGACCTCGATGACCGGCGTGCTGGCGACCAAGCCGGAAATTTCCAACGCCCCGTCGAGCGGAACGTATGCGCCGGCGGGCTCTTCAATGGCCTGCGAACGGGTCGGCCCGAAGGTGGCGGCGGCCAGCGCGCGAGTGGTCGTTAGACGGATCCGGACCTTGATGCCCTCGACCGCGCTGAGGACGCCGGTGTTGAGGTTGGCCGTTTTTTCAGGAATGCCCAGATAGGCAGGAAAGGTGACGACCGCCGCCGCGTCTTCCATGGCGGGACGCTGCACCGGCTCGACCCGGACCTCGTGGCGGAGATCCCCGACGTGGAAGACGATGCTGCCGGCGTCCTGCTGGCCGGGAAAAATGAAGCGGTAACTGTCCTTTTCCAGCGCGGCATCCACACCAGGCTGCAATCCATAACGGCCGGACGAGTTCACCGGGCGCTGCTCGGAATCTTCCGACAAACGCAGCGTGATCTCGAAGGCCTCGCCAAACGCCACCGCACGGTAAACCGGCGGGTTTTCCAGCCGCGTGAACGTGTAGCGCTCGGTTTTGGAAAGCGGCATCAGCCAGCGTTGCAAGGCGTTGAAACCGGCGCGCGGAGTCAAGGTGAAGGCCGCCGCGGAAATCCCCGCGAGGCAGAGTACGACCAAGGCCCAGCGCCGGTGTCTCTGCGGTGGCAGCGCTTCGTCGAGCTTGCGGTTTCCCGCCTCGATGGCCACCGCTTCCATCGCCGCCTCACGCAGCCGGGGCGAAAGCGTGTCCGCGTTTCCCTCCTGATCCTGAAGCTCGATGACGCCTAGCAGGCGATCGCCGAGACCGGGGTAGCGCTTGGCGATCAGGCGCGCCAGCTGGGTTTCCCGCCGCTGCCGCCAGACCCAGCGGTGCAGCCAATACGGCGCGAACACCGTGAAAAGCGAGACCCCCGCGACGAGGATCCCGAGCCGCACCCAGCCCGGCGTTTGCCAAATCCGGTCGAGTCCGTAAACCAGCAGGAACGAAACCAACAGCCCGATCAACCCGGCCGCGACCGCTTCCATGGTTTTCACCCGCCACAAATGGCGTCGGAAGTCGTCCAACTGCAGCCGGAGCGATTCGGGGATGGCGGCTTTAGAGCCGGGAGGAGTGGATGAGGAGGCCATATGAGAGACGACCAGCGTGCTGGCCCCGCAACGGATGACGGAAGCTCCCAGATGAATAAGGGAAGTTCCAGCGCATTCTCGCCGAGTTTAGCGGTCGCCACAAGTGGCTTTGTCTTTTCCTGTCAAGCCCGCTTCCCGGCTATTTCGATCGCAACTCCAGCCGCTCGTGAATCCGCCGCAGGAGCTCCGCCGTGCGCGGCATCTGCACTCCCGCCGCCCACGCCCGCCGCAGCGGCTCCTCCCAGATCGGCGCGACCTCCACTTCCCGACCTTCCACGAAATCGATCATGCTCGACGTGCGGTAGGGCCCCATCGGCCGGGTCCGCTCGATGTTGAAATCGATGAGGTCGTCGCTGAGGTCCAGCCCCTGCGCGCGGGCGGCGGCGATCACCTCGGCCATCGGCGCGCGCAGCTCGTTTTCCTGGTCCCGCGTGGCGAGCAAAACGTCCGTGGTCACCCCGCCCTCCGCCACGGAAAGCCCGTTGAACGGGATGTTCCAGACGAGTTTCTCCCACTGCGACTTTTCCAGATTTTCCACAGCGACCGCTTGGATCTTCGCCGCCTTGAAACGCCGCTCGAGCTCGGCGACGCGGCCGGATGGATCCGGTAGAAATTCACCGATCGTCATCCGCCCGCCCGCCGAGTGACTGACCCGGCCGGGAGAAATCCGGTTGATGCAGACAAAGCACAGTCCGCCCAGCACCCGCTGAGGGCCGACGATTTCCGCCAGCGCCTCGCAATTTCCCAAACCGTTCTGCAACGTCAGCACTTGCGTCCCAGCATGCAGCAGCGGCGGCAAAACCGAGGCGAGCAGATGGTTCGTCGTCGCCTTCCATGCCACGATCACCAGATCCACCTGCCCGATTTCCTCCGGAGTCCGGTAGGCCGTCACCCGCGGCAGTTCGAAATTTCCATGCGCGCTCTCCACCTTCAATCCATCTCGGGAAATCGCCTCGAAATCCGAGCGTATCAGAAACCGCACGTCCTCGCCCGCCCCCGCCAGCCGCCCGCCGTAATAAAGCCCGATCGCTCCCGAGCCCACCACCGCCACGCTTTGAAATGTCCAACTCACGCGCTCACTGCATCAGTTCCCC
>JBFZFJ010000372.1:0-8410 GCA_041306405.1 Verrucomicrobiales bacterium
GTCAAAACCAGCAGGCGCAACTTTCCAAACGAGGTCCGATTCATTGCGCCGGACCCTGCACAGCCCCACTGGCGGGAGCAAGGACAAATCCCGGATGCCCGGCAGGGCGGCACCCCCTACCCGCCCAGATAGCTCATCTCCGCCTTGGGCAGCCCGCCCCGCCCGCGCTCTTCGGAATAGCGGTCCGCCCGCGTCTGCCAGATCGAGCGCACCGTTTCCGCGAGGACGGAGGAATCCATCCCGCTCCGCAATATCCCCCGCAGGTCGTGGCCCTCCGCCGCGAACAGGCAGGTGAAAATCTTCCCGTCCGCGGACAACCGCAGCCGCTGGCAATCGCTGCAAAACGGCTTGGTCACCGAGCGGATCAGTCCGATCTCGCCCGCCCCGTCGCCGTGGCTCCAGTGGGCGGCGACCTCGCCGCGATACGCCGGGTCACGTGGCACCAACGGGAACTCTCCGGCTAGAACCGATAAAATTTCATCACCCGAGACCACCTCGCCGAGTTTCCAGCCGTTCGTCTCGCCGACGTCCATGTATTCAATATAGCGCAGGTCCACTCCGGCGGAC
The DNA here is from genome assembly GCA_041306405.1 of Verrucomicrobiales bacterium. GTDB lineage: Bacteria > Verrucomicrobiota > Verrucomicrobiia > Verrucomicrobiales > Akkermansiaceae > Luteolibacter. The sequence continues at coordinate 568 of JBFZFJ010000372.1, forward strand.
TTGGCCCAGCGGGCGAGCGGCAGGATTTCCCCCTCGTTCACGCCGCGCTGGATCACCGCGTTCACCTTCACCGGCAACCCGAACGCCTGCGCCGAGCTGATCCCGGCCAGCACCCGCTCCACCTTCGCGCCCACCCCGTTCATTTTCGCGAAAATCTCCGGATTTAACGCGTCAAGACTCACCGTCACCCGACTCAGCCCCGCCAGCGCGAGCGCCTCCGCATGATGCGCGAGCAAGACGCCGTTCGTCGTGACCGCGATGTCCTTCACGCCCTCCACCGTCGCCAGCATCGCCACCAGATCCTCCAACCCGCGCCGCAGCAGCGGCTCGCCGCCGGTCAGCCGGATCTTTTCAATTCCCAGCGGGACCCAAGTTCCCACCAGACTGACGATTTCCTCAAACGTCAGCAACTCCTCCCGCGGCATGAACGCGTGACCCGGACCGAACACCTCCACCGGCATGCAGTAGCGGCAGCGGAAATTGCAGCGATCCGTCACCGAGATCCGCAAATCGCGCAGTCCGCGTCCCAGAAGATCCATCGGCAGGTCCATCGCCGGAACGATGACCGATCTCGGCCCGACCGCAATCCCCAATGAATCGTCCCGCCATCGCTATCGCCTCCCGCGGGGTGGAATTCAAATCGCCCTTTGCCTCCGCCGGCGGCTGGCACTCCGCGCGGCGCGTCTTTTCGCCCGTCCGAGAGCATTATCACCCGCCTTGCAACCGCCGATCATTTCGACAAACCACCTAATCTGCTGATAATCAGCAGACTTGAAGCAAGACACCGCCGCCCGCTTAAAAATCTCATTTTCCTGCCATTGGCGGGTTGACAAGCCGCTTCCGGTGCCTAGAGTGCGCGCCCCGAGCCGGCAACCGGACGGATCACGAACCTTTATTTGAGGCCCAAGCCATGAGCAAACGCACTTATCAGCCATCCAAGCGCACACGGAAAAACCAATTCGGCTTCCGGGCCCGCATGGCCACCAAATCCGGCCGCGACATCATTCGCCGCCGCCGCCAAAAAGGCCGCAAGCGCCTGATTCCAAAGGGTGTTGAGATTCAATACAGCCGTCACACGACGCAGCACGGCAACTGAGGCTCCGCCCTCAGGCAGTCACGGGAGTCCACAGCATCCCCGCCATGCGACTCCCGCGGACATCCAGCATGACCCAACGCGCGGACTTCGCGCGGGTCAAAACCACCGGTCAGGCGAAAGCCGGCCGGTTTGTTATTTTAAGCACTCTGCCTGATCCGTCGCTCACCACGATCCGCACCGGCTTCATCACCACCAAGCGCAGCGGCAAGGCCCACGACCGCAGCCTGCTGCGCCGCCGGTTCCGCTCGCTCGTCCAGTCCCACGCCCCCGCATTTGTGGAAATCCGCCGCTACCTCGTCACCATCGCCCGGCCGGGTGCCTCCAAGGCGACCTTCGCCGAGCTCGAGGAAGACTGGGTCCGGCAGGCCAAGCGGCTCGGACTGTTCCCCCGCTCCGCCCAAAAATCGTGATCTCGCGAGTTGCCAGCACCGTGATCCGTCTCCTGATCCGTTTCTATCAACGGATTCTCAACCCGATGCTCAAAGTCGTCGCCGGCCCCGCCATGGGCTGCCGCTACACTCCGAGCTGCTCGAATTATTTCCTCCAAGCCGTCGATGCCCACGGCCCGTTGCTCGGCTCGTGGCATGGAATTTGTCGGATTTTCCGCTGTCATCCATGGGGTGGCTGCGGTTATGACCCCGTCCCGTCGCCCGGCGCGCCGGAAACCGAAAAGCATTGCTGCTCGCGCCACCGCGAAACACCTCACACCTAACTTTCCACCACGCCTCCATGTACGATCGTAAAACCTGGGTCATCCTCGCCCTCTGCGGCGGCCTGCTCGCCGCCAACCTCTATTACTCCAGCAAAAACGCCGCCGCGCAGGCCCAGCTTCGCGCCCGTGATGAAGCCTTGCAAAAGAGCCTCCCCGCACCCGGCGTTCCCACCACCACCACCGCGGAACTCACCGTCGAGCCGCCCCCGCCGCCGACCGAGGAGGAAACCATCGTTCTCGAAAACGAAGACGTCGCCTTCACTCTCACCAACATCGGTGGCGGCATCAAATTCGCCGAGTTCAAGAAACAGTTCCAGGTCGGCAGCAAGACCGAACTCGTCCAAGCCAACCGTTACGGCATCGGTCCGATCGGCGGCCTGGCAGGCGCTGGCGAAACTTTGGAAAACGTCCCTTACGCCTACAAAGCCGACGAATCCGTGGCAGGAAAGAAGGCCGTGTTTATTGCCAAGCTGCCTTCGGGATTGATCGCGAAAAAATCGTTCTCGCTGGCGGAAGCAGGCAAAGCCGGTTCCAACTACATGCTCGATTTCGAACTCAAGCTCGAAAACTCGGCCACCATCGCCACCAACCTCGGCCAATGGAGCCTCTTCATGGGCGAGGCCTCCCCGCTCTATCAAGCCGAAGTCGGCCAGCAAACCGGATTCTTCTGGAGCGAAAACGGAGGCATCGATTTCAAGGACGGCTCCGGATTCACGGGCGGCATGTTCAGCTCCGCCAAGTCGCTCATGAAAAGCGACAGCGTGAAGCCGGTAAAGTTCGCCGGGGTCACTAACCAGTTCTTCGCAACCGTCATCCGCCCGGCCGAACCCGCCCTCACCCAAGTCTGGGCGAAATCCACCCAAGTCAGCATCGCCGCCGGAGAGGCCACGGTTACCGCCGTCCATGCCGGACTCCAACTTCCCCCGGTTTCCCTCAATCCCGGCCAACCGCTCACCCTCAACTACCTCGTCTTCATCGGACCCAAGCACAACGCGATGCTCCAGAAAATGGACAGCGCCTGGGGCATCGGCTGGGGCGAGGTCATGCAATACGGCTGGTTCTGGTGGGTCTCCGGCCCGCTCAACTGGCTGCTCAATACCTTCCACAGCCTGCTGGACCAAGTCGCCAAAAACTGGTCGTGGGGCCTCGCCATCATCTTCCTGACCATCACCGTCCGCATCATCATCTGGCCGCTCCACGCCAAGTCCACCCACACCATGAAGCGGATGGCCAAGCTCCAACCGGAGATGGCCAAGATCAAAGAGAAATACGCGGACGATCCGAACAAAATCAACAGCGAGACCATGGGGCTCTATCGGAAATTCGGGATCAACCCGCTCGGCGGCTGCCTCCCGATGCTCATCCAGATCCCGATCTTCTTCGGTTTCTACCGGATGCTCCAATACGCCGTCGAGCTCCGCGGCCAGGGCTTCCTGTGGGTGGACGACCTCTCGCAGCCGGACACGCTCATGCACATCTCCGGCGTGCCGATCAACATCCTCCCCGTCGTCATGGCGATTTCCAGCTTCCTGCAAATCAAGATGACGCCCAAGACCGGCGACGCCATGCAACAGAAGATCATCATGTTCATGCCGTTCATGTTCTTCTTCTTCTGTTATAACTTCGCCTCCGCGCTCGCGCTCTATTGGACCACCCAGAACATCTTCTCCATCGGTCAGACCTGGCTGATGAACAAGGTGCCCGAGCCCGAGCTCAAGGCCCGCACCGGAACCGACAAGCAGTCCTGGGTCCAGCGGATGGCGGCCCGCCAGGCGGAGATGCAAAAAGCCCAGAAGGCCAAAAGCCAGGGCGGCATGCGCGACGTGACGCCGGATTCCAAGAAGAAGCGTCCCCCGCGGACCGGCGGTTGAGCGACCCGGAGCGCGGCGCGGAAATCACTCGCTGTAAACGGTGAACTTGGGCTTCGCGGGACCGCGCCAATTTAACAGGCCCTTGCTCCAGGCCCAGAGAAGGCCTTCCGCGAGCAGGAGCAGGAACAGCATGGCTACCAGAAACGCGCCGACTGGCAGCTTGAGAAACGCCACGGCGAACGGGAGCAGGAAAACCGTTTCCACGTCGAACAGCAGGAACAGCAGGCCGAACAGGTAGTATTGCGAGTGAAAGCGCGTCTGCCGCTCGGCGAGCGGGTTGACGCCGCATTCGTAGAGCGCGTTCTTTTCCTTGCCGCGCTTGATCGGCGTGAAAAACGTCATCCAAACCCGGGCGAGAACGAGCGAACCGATGGGCACCATCAGCGCCACGGCGAAGAAAATCAGGACCGGCAAATAGGGGTGATTCATGAGCTGGGATTTCTAGGATGGGAATTTACCGACAAAGACCATTGATGAAATGCCTTCCGGAAAGCGTTCGGTCGAGGAGTTTCTTTGGAGCCCCCGGTCAGACTTTCCAGAGTTGCAGCACGCGCAGGTAGTTGGCGCGCTCGAAGACTGACGGATCGGGGCAATGCTGAAGGCTCATGCTGCCGCGCATTTGATCAACGGACTCGTAGTCGTGCTCTTCCAGCCAGCGGCTCAGGCCGGAGATCAGGCTGGCGATGTGGTTGGGTCCGTATTTCAACAGGCAGGACACGACCTGCACGACGGTCGCCCCGCACATGATGGCCTTGATGATGTCCTCCATCGTGTGCACGCCGCCGCTGAGGGCGATGTCGGCTTTCAAATGACCGTGGAGGATCGCCGCCCAGCGCAGGCGCAGGCGCAGCTCGGTGGAGTTGGAGAGGTCCAGGCGGTGGGTGGCTTCGAGCTCCTCGATGTCGATGTCCGGTTGATAGAAGCGGTTGAAAAGAATCACGCCGGATGCGCCGAGCGCGTCGAGCTGTTTGGCGAAATGGCCGGGCGACGAGAAGAACGGCGACAGTTTCACCGCGACCGGGATGGTGACGGAGTTCCTGACCTCTGTCAGGATGTCGATCGTGCGCTTTTCCACCGCGACTCCGGGTTCGTTGGGATCGGTGGCGATGTAATAGACGTTGAGCTCGAGCGCGTCCGCGCCGGCTTGTTCGATCAGGTGGGCGTAGTCAATCCAGCCGCCCATGCTCACGCCGTTGAGCGAGCCGATCACCGGGATGTCCACCGACTGCTTGATGCGGGTGATCTGGTTCAGGTAGCGGTCCGGCCCGAGGCAGTAGTCCTCCATTTTCGGGAAATAGGAGACGGCCTCGGAGAACGATTCCGCCGGGTGCTCGGTGTGGGCGAATTCCGCGATCTGGTCGTTGGTGATCTGCTCCTCAAAAAGCGAGTGCATGACGATGGCGGCGGCCCCGGCGTCTTCGAGGCGGCGCACGTTGTCGAGCTTGTCAACGAGCGGCGAGGCTCCGGGCATCACCGGGTTTTTCAAGGGCAGGCCGAGGTAGGTGGTGGAGAGGTCCATGTCGATCAGGCGTTAGGAGTGGTGGTTTCGGGCTGCTTGGAGGCCGCCATTTGTTGATAGAGGGCGAAGCGTTCCTTGACGGAGGCGGCCGCCATTTCCTGGAGCATGGCGGAGCGTTCCGGGTTGATGCGTTCGAGCATCTGGAAGCGCGACTCGTTGCGGGTGAAGTCGGCGAGCGAACTCTTCGGCGGCGCGGAGTCGAGTTTCATCGGGTTTTCTCCCCTCTCGGCGCGGCGCGGATCGAAGCGGAACAGCGGCCAGTAACCGCAGGCGACGGCGCGCTTCTGTTGGTCGAGGCCCTGCGACATGCTGTAGCCGTGCGCGACGCAGTGGCTGTAGGCGATGATCAGCGAGGGTCCGGTATAACTCTCCGCCTCGCGGAAAACGGTGACTGCGTGCGCGTCCTTCGCGCCGAGCGCGATGCGGGCGACGTAAACCGAACCGTAGGTGGTGGCGATGAGGCCGAGGTCCTTTTTCGGCAGCGCCTTGCCGGCCATGCTGAATTTCGCGACCGCGCCGAGCGGCGTGGACTTGGACTGCTGGCCGCCGGTGTTCGAGTAAACCTCGGTGTCGAGCACGAGGATGTTGACGTTTCTGCCAGTGGCGATGACGTGGTCGAGGCCGCCGAAGCCGATGTCGTAGGCCCAGCCGTCGCCGCCGACGATCCAGACGCTCTTGTCCACGAGGTAGTCGGCGATCTGATGGAGCGTGCGGGCTTCGCGGCTGGATTGGCCGCTAAGCGCCTGGCGCAGGGCGGTGACTCGCTCGCGTTGTTGCTCGATTCCCGCTTCGGTCGATTGATCGGCCGCAGTGATCGAGGAAACCAGATCATCGCCTAACACGCCCGCCAGGCCGTGAAGCAGGACTTCCGCGAAAGCCTTTGATTGGTCGAGGCTGGCGCGGAAGCCGAGGCCGAATTCCGCGTTGTCCTCGAAGAGCGAGTTCGCCCAAGCCGGGCCGCGGCCGCAGGCGTTCTTGGTGTAGGGCGTTGTGGGCAGGTTTCCGCCGTAGATCGACGAGCAACCGGTGGCGTTGGCGATGAGCAGGCGGTCGCCGAAAAGCTGGGTGAGCAGTTTCAGATAGGGAGTCTCGCCGCAGCCGGCGCAGGCACCGGAGAACTCGAACAAGGGCTTCATGAACTGCGTGGTCTTCACGTCATCGCGCAGCATCTCGCGGTCGGGATCTGGCAGGTCGAGGAAGAAGGCGAAGTTCTCGCGCTCGGTTTCGCGCAGCGGGAGTTGCGGCACCATATTGATGGCCTTGCGGCTCGGGTTGCTCCTGTCCTTGGCGGGGCAGACTTGCACGCAGAGCTGACAGCCGGTGCAGTCCTCGGGCGCGACTTGCAGCGAGTAGAGCATGCCGGGATATTCGCGCACCTTGAACTCGGTGGACTTGAAAGTGGCGGGCGCGTTGGTTAGGCGGTCGGGGGTGAAAACCTTCGGCCGGATCGCGGCGTGCGGGCAGACGATGGCGCACTTGTTGCACTGGATGCAGATGTCGGTCTCCCAGACCGGGATTTCCTCGGCGATGTTGCGTTTTTCCCACTGGGTGGTGCCGGTCGGCCAGACGCCATCGACCGGGAAGGCGCTAACGGGCAGCAGGTCGCCCTTGCCGCCGAGCATCAGCGCGGTGACGCGCTTGACGAAGTCCGGGGCGTTTTCCGGCACGATCGGATTCAGGCGGTGGATCGAAGTCGGCGCGTCCGGATAGCTCACCTGGATCAGGTTGGCGAGCGTGCTGTCCACCGCCTCGTAGTTGCGCTGGACCACGGCCTCGCCGCGTTTGCCGTAGGTCTTCTGAATGGCGTATTTGATGGCGGCGATCGCCTCGTCCTTCGGCAAGACGCCGGAAATGGCGAAATAACACGTCTGCATGATCGTGTTGATGCGACCGGGCATGCCGCAGTCGCGGGCGACGGTGCTGGCGTCGATGGCGTAGAACGAGAGGTTCTTCAGGATGATTTGCTCCTGGATCTCGCGCGGGAGGTTTTTCCACGCGTCGTCGGAATTTCCGGGCGAGTTGAGCAGGAAAATGCCGCCGGGTTTGACGTAGTCGAGCACGTTGATCTGGTGGAGCAGGTCGAAGCGGTGGCAGGCGACGAACTCGGCCTGGCGGATCAGATAGGTCGAGCGGATCGGCGCGGGGCCGAAGCGCAGGTGCGAGACGGTCATCGCGCCGGCCTTCTTCGAGTCATAGACGAAGTAGCCTTGCGCGTAGTTGTCGGTGCCCTCGCCGATGATCTTGATGCTGTTTTTGTTCGCGCCGACGGTTCCGTCCGAGCCGAGGCCGAAGAAGACCGCCTGCTTCATGCCGGGTGGCACGACTTCGAATTCAGGGTCGTAGTCGAGCGAGAGTCCGGTGACGTCGTCGTTGATGCCGACGGTGAAAACGGGCTTTGGCGAGGGTTTCAAGAGCTCGTCAAACACCGCCTTGATCATGGCGGGCGTGAATTCCTTGGAGCCGAGTCCGTAGCGGCCGCCGATCAGGCGGATGGCGTGCGTGTCCTTCAGCCAGCCCGCGCTGTCGGCCAGGCGGAGGGCGGCGGAGACGTCCAGATAGAGCGGTTCGCCGAGCGCGCCGGGTTCCTTGGTGCGGTCGAGCACGGCGATGGATTTCACCGACTTCGGCAGCACGGCGGCGAAGTC
>JBFZFJ010000373.1:0-3311 GCA_041306405.1 Verrucomicrobiales bacterium
TGTCGCTCGATGTCACCGATCGCGCGGCATGGGAAGCCGCCCTCGACCATGTCACCGGCGAGGGCCGCGTCATCACCGTGCTCGTCAACAACGCCGGCCACCACGATGACCACCTCATGGCGACCATGCCCGACGACGCATGGTTCAGCGTGATTGATTCCAATCTCACCTCGACGTTCCTCGGCTCCCGGGCCGTGCTGCGCGGGATGATGGGTGAACGCTTCGGGCGCATCGTGAATGTCTCCTCTCTCAGCGCCCTGCTCTCTCCACCCGGCCAGACGAACTACGCCGCAGCGAAGGCGGGAGTCATCGCCCTGACCGCCAGCCTCGCCAAGGAGGTCGCTCGGATGGGCATCACCGTCAATGCCGTCTGCCCCGGATACATCGAGACCTCCGCCACAGAAGGCGGCAGCTCGGAGGAGAAAAAAGCCCGGAAAAATACGATTCCCATGCGCCGCTTCGGGCAGCCGAGAGAGGTCGCGGCGGCGGTTTTTTTTCTTGCCGGGCAAGACGCCGCCTATATCACCGGGGCCGCATTGAAAATTGACGGCGGCATTATTTAGGCCCGCTCCATCACAGGATCGAAATCACATGACCGAAACTTCCATTCTTCACGACGAGATCAAGAGAATCCTCCTCGATGAGCTCATGCTCGATCTCGAAATGAGCGAGATCGGGGACGAAACCCCGCTGATGGGAGCGGACAGCCTCGGCCTGGACTCTGTGGATGCCCTCCAACTCGTTGTGGCCATCGAGAAACGCTTCGGTCTGAAGGTCACCGATCCGGAGGCCGCGAAGGGCATGCTTCATTCCGTCAAGACCATTGCGGACGCCGTGATTACTTTCAAAAGCGCCTGAGCCCTGCCCGCCTTGCCCATCCGATGAACAAGCGGCACGCCAAGGCTCTGGGGCTTTTCACACTCAAGCTCGCCGGCACCGTAATCTTTCTCTGGTGGGCGATTTCCCGCGCGGAGGATCAACATGCGCTCGGTGAAAACTTCATGCTCGCACTGCGCTCGCCGTATTGGGTCGCGGCGGGAATCGCCTTCGCGTTTGTATCACTTCTCGCCAATTCCTTGCGCTGGTATTTTCTGCTGCGCGCGCAGTCGATCAGCGTGCCATTTTCCTATGTCGTGCGCCTCATGCTTTACGGTGCGTTTTTCAACATCGCCTCCTTGGGTGCCACCGCCGGGGACGCCATCAGGATCGTCCTTCTCATCCGCCGCTCGCCTGATAGAAAAGTCGGCATCACGATGTCGGTGATGGTCGATCACGTGATCGGCTTTGTGTCGAGCGGCGTCATCTTCCTCGTCGCCACCTGGTGCTTCGGAATCACTGAGCACCTCGGGGACAAAGTCGGCATGGGGATCTTCGTCGCGGCCACATGGTTCAAGGCGGGCGGCATCCTCGGAATCATCCTCAGCTTGTTCTCGTGCAGTCCCGCCATGCTTTCCTGGGGGCGCAAGCGCCTCCCCGCCATCACTAACAACCGCTGGGTCGTGTCGATCTCATCCGCCATCGATCTCTACCGCACCGGATGGCGCTACGTCACCCTCGGGTTGCTCGCCTCCTTCGTCCTTTCCGCCAGTTTCTACCTAACGTTCTTCGCGGCGCTCCGGGCGCTTGATCAACATGTCGAGGCGGCGACAATCATGTCCGTGATGCCCATTGTCGATGTCGCCACGGCCCTGCCGATATCGATATCCGGCCTCGGCGTGCGGGAACGCGCCTTCGAGTTTCTCTTGGGAAAACTCACCGGCGTCCCCACTGGCATAGCCGTCACCGCATCGCTCATCGGCTTTCTTTTCACCCTCTTCTGGAGTCTCGTCGGCGGACTGGCCATCATTACCTCCCGCACCTCGGACAAAGACACACCATGACCACCGATCTCACCCACCGGATTCACAGCCTCATTGATGAAGGGCTTTTCCCACTTCACCAATCCGTCACCGAGGACACCGACCTGCTCGCCGAGGGACTCGACTCCTTGGCGCTGATGCAGCTCATCGTCCTGCTAGAAAAGGAATTTTCTATCAACATCAGCCCGGCGGACCTCGACCGGAAAAACTTTTCCACTCTGGCCAACATCGCTAATATGGTTCGGGAAAAAGCAAGTTTGCCCTAAATGGACCACGTCATCACAGCCGATGTCGTCGTCATCGGCGGCGGTAGCGCGGGGCTCTGCGCCGCCGTTGCCGCGGCTCGAGCAGGCGCACGTGTCATCCTCATCGAACGCTCCGGCACGCTTGGCGGCATGGGCACTCTCGCCAAGGTGCATACTTTCTGCGGCCTCTATCACCCGGATGTCTCTCGCCCGCCCGAGATTGCCAACCCCGGCCTGCCCGCCGAGATCGAAAACCTCATGCGCTCCCGCACCGGTGTCGGGCCCGTCAAAATGGGTAAAGTCTATGTCCTGCCGCAGGATCCCGCCGCCTTCGCGGAAATCGCCCGCAATCTCACGGCTGCTGAAAAATCCCTCGAAGTCCGCTTCGGAACCACCTGCAACTCCATCACTCCGGGACCCGGGAAATCCTTCGTCGTGGGAACGGACTCGGGAAACATCCACTGCCGCGCCCTTGTGGATGCCTCCGCAGATGCCGTGGTCGCGGATTTGCTCGGAGTCGCCCGGCTTTCCGTCGCGCCGGAGAAAAACCAACGCTCTGCCTTCATCTTCTCGCTGCAGGGCGTGGACCCCGCCGCCAGGGAAGAAACATTCCGCATGCGCCTCGCCTTGGAAATCGTCCGCGCGGTAGCCGTCGACTCACTCCCGCAGATCGCGCTGGGCACCGCCAGCCGTCCATCCACCACCCCCGGGGAAATCCATTTCACCACCGACCTCGATCCCGCCCCGTCCGCAGAACTCATGGCGACCGGTCTCGCCTTCGCAAAATCCTTCACCGGCTTCCTGCGGAAGAAGTTTCCCGAATATTCCTCCGCCTCGGCACCGCTGCCCGCAAGTCTGCCCGGCATTCGGGAAACCTATCGCTGGAACGGCCAATACATACTCACCGCCGAGGATCTCGTTTCCTGTCGAAAATTCCCCGATACCGCCGCCTACGCAACCTGGCCCATCGAGTTGCGCGGGACCACCCGCGGGCCCAGGCTACGCTTCTTCGATCACCCCCTCCCGGCCTCAATCCCGCTGCGCTCGCTCACCAGCGCCGAGATCGACGGCGTCTTTTTCGCCGGCCGCTGCATTTCCGCCACCCACGAAGCCCTCGCCTCGATCCGCGTCATGGGCACCTGCTTCGCAACCGGACAGGCCGCGGGCCGAGCCTCCGCCGAGCACGCCCGCACAGGACAATCAATAT
>JBFZFJ010000374.1:0-3548 GCA_041306405.1 Verrucomicrobiales bacterium
CAGATCTGGCGGCGATGGGGGCGGACGTGCCGCTGTTCGAGGATCTGGTCGCCGCCTCCCTCGCCGACATCCGCGACCGGCTGAGACGAGCTGAGGAGCTTCATACGAGCGTCGCCGATGCCGTGGAAGCATTCACGCGATACCAGAAGACCAGAGTCGGGACCCGGCACTACAGCGGGCTCAAGGAGCAACTGAAACGCTTCGCCAAGGATTTCGGCGACCGTGCGATTTCCTCCATCACGCCGGATGAGCTCGAGAATTGGCTGGCTGGACTTGAGGCACTCAAGAACCCGCTGAAGCTCTCGCCGCCGCCGCTCGTCACCCCGGTGACCAGAAACAAATATCGGACCCGGCTTCATTCCCTATTTGGCTATGCCAGCGCCACGGGGCGGGCATGGTGCCCCGCAAACCCATTGACGGGCACCGCATACGAGAAAGAGCACAGCGCCCCGCCCAAGGCCTATTCCGTCGCCGACAGCAACCTCCTGCTCCATGCCGCCGCCGTCCATCACCCGGAGCTTATCCCAATCCTGGCCCTCGGCATGTTCGCTGGGTTACGGCCATGTGAAGCCGACATCTTCGACATCGCGGCACTCACATCGAAGACGACGGAATTCCGGGTCGACTCATCGAAGACCGGCCCGCGCTCGGTGCCGCTCAACGCGACGTGCAAGGCGTGGCTGTTTTCGCAACCACGGCGGGAAGGTCCGGCATGGATAGGGAAGACCGGACCCAAGGACAAAACCCTGATTGCGCTCCACGCGCTCGCCAAGGTGGAGAGGATCCCCGATGGACTAAGGCACTCCTACATCACCTACCGATGCGCTGAGACGCGGGACGTGGCCCGCGTCGCCGATGAAGCGGGGAATTCTCCGAACACGGTCAAGAAACATTACCGAGACATCCTCCCGCTAGATGCCGCCGAATTCGCTGAGAGGTATTTCGCAATCCGGCCGGAAGCCAAAGCGGTGAACGTCACCAACATCGAAGAGGGGAGGGCGAGCGCATGAGGCCGCAGCTTTACACTTGCACTCCCCCGGGAGGGAAAACGATTGCCGTGCTTGTTGACGAAGATTTCAAGGTCGTCACGCGCAACGAGCTGGGGGACCTCACAACCCATTACCTCGCCGCCGTCTATATTTCATGGCTCCACGCCGGGATGATCCATGATCGGCAGCTGGCAACCCAAGATGAAGAAGGCGAAATAATCATGGGTGAGAAATTCTTGTGGACTCCTCGCCCGGTCGTTTGGGAAATGCGCATCAAGATGGACAAGGGCGATTTCCAAAGCCGGGGGATACAACCGCGGGCGGCAGTCGTTCTTCTGAATTTGGCGGCATCGAAGGTCAATGCGACGCCGGGGAGCAATCACAAGCCGTTGAGCTACGGCAAGACACCCGCGCTCCGGGGAGTGGCTGAAGGGTGGGATAAGTGGAAGTTTCTAGCAGCGTGGCAATGGTCATTTTGGCAAAACCACTGGATGAAGGGACCGCAGCAGCATTTGAACATGCAGAATCTTGGATATCCCGAGGATGAGGGGAGGCTTAGGACTATGATTTCACGGCTGGGATTATCCAAAAAATAGACGGGGTTTTCAGCTTTGTTACCCTTGCACGTTTGCTATCGGTAACAATCGCTGTTAGTTGATGCGCGGGGAGGGTCGAAGTCTTCACGCGGGAACGCATGTGGGCGCAACGTCGCTCCGTGACTAACGAAACCACATCACCGACGCGCAGGGAGGCCGCTGAAGCCACCGCATTGTTAAACACCATCGAAACCGCCGCCGCGCTGAATATCTCGAAGCGGGGACTTCAAGACCAGGTCGCCGACCACAAGATCGGCTACATCAAAATCGGCAGGAGCATCCGATTCCACCGCGACGACATCGCCCGCTTCATCGAGGCGCACCGCTGCCAGCCCATTGGCTGGAAGAGCGCTAACCGGGGAGGTGCAGCATGAGCACTCAACCTAACGAAACCATCGTCCGCGACCCGGAGGCAGAATTTTCAACCCGCCGCCCGGTTAGTGTAAACGCTCACGCTTTGTTCCTCGACTCGCTGTTGACCCCTGACGACCTCGACGAGATCGACCGTGAGCTAGACGAGCAAACGATCGTCGATCCCTACGAAGTCCACGCCCCCAGCCGCCGCTCCGACAAGGAGGTTGCGAACCTGCTGGACCTGCTCGACAACCTCGAAACCGGAAATGATAGAAAGGAAACCACCCGGTGAACTCTGAAGCAAAAATCAGTTACTACGAAACAGTGAAATCGGATAGCCCCGACGGAGCTGCCGAAATCAAGTCGTTCATCGAATCAATCAGAACGGAGGAATACGCCGAGGGAGTCGCAAAAGTCCGCGCTGCCACCACTGAGGACGAAAAGGACGCGGCAAAGCTGGAGCTTCCGGCTGTTCAAATATCGGGAAAGGTGACCAAGGGCAAGCGGGCGCAAGCGATACAGCAGGGACGCTTCGAGCACTCCGGCTATCTACAGCTCGACATTGACGGCAAAGGTTTGAACGGCAGGACGCCGGAGCAGGCGCGGGACATGCTAGGCAAAGACCCGCATGTTCTATCTGCATTCGTCACACCATCCGGCACAGGAGCGAAGGGGCTGTTCAGGATCAAGCCATGCCTTACCGATCAAGAGCATAAAATAGCATTCGACGCAGTGGGGGGATACGTTCTCGCATCCTATGGTTTCGCACTCGATGAATCGACAAAGGACACCGGGCGATTGTGCTTTGTGTCATCGGACCCAGAATGCACTTGGAATCCATTCCCTGAGGAATTCGTCATTCCCGAGCCGCAGGCGGCACCACCGCAGGCCGCAAAGCCACAGGTGGACACTCCAGCACCACGGGGGGACGATGGCTTCTCGCTCGCTGAAACTGCCGAGGACGTCCGCGCCCTGCTCGCTGCCATACCTCGCCCGCCGGATGGCCAATACATGGAGTGGCTAACGATCTGCTCTGCTGTCTGGGATGCGATTGGCGAGGCCACTGGCACCGACCTGCTCCAAGAGTGGTTCCCGGAAGAATCCCCCGGCGAGTATGCCGCCAAGTTCAAGGAGCGCCTCAAAGAAGTTGGTGCCGGGACGCTCGTTAGCATCGCAAAGGCCAACGGCTTCGACACTCGCCGCGCGGCCGCCGCCAAGCACGCGGAGCGCGATGGGCCAGCGCCACGGGTGAAAGGCCCGTGGGACAAACAGGAGGCACCGGGCGCGGACCCAAAAATCCAAACTTTGAACGGCAAACCCGCGATCGAACTCCCTTGCCCCGGCAGGCCCCTATCAGACTTTGCCGCCGAAGTTGGAAGTTTGCTTGCTGGCCGTGGCGTCTATTCTCGCGGCGGACTAGCCTTCACCGTGGACCTCGCAACAAAGCAGCTTTGCCCCGTGGACCCGCAATGGCTCAGGACATGGGCGGAAGGCGAGGTTGCGCTCTTCAAACAGGCAAAGACCAGCGCCGGGCTTGCAATTACGCTTCGACACTCCATGTCTCTCGACGTGGCGAGGGCTTTGATTGTTTCTCCTCAGTTTTTAACAC
>JBFZFJ010000375.1:0-5859 GCA_041306405.1 Verrucomicrobiales bacterium
ACGTCCCGTCTCGAGAAAGAAGCGGATTTCAGTAGCGACCGTATTGTTCCTGGTCGCGGGCATTGCCGTAGGTGCCGCCGACGACCGCTCCACCGGCGGCTCCGAGCGCGGCGCCTTCGAGGGCGCGGCCGGATTGGTGGCCGATGACTCCGCCGAGAAGCGCGCCGCCCAAGGCTCCGGTGGCGGCACCGCGTTGCGTGTTAGGGCCGGCGGGTGCGGCGCAGTTGGAAAGGGCGATCGCCGTGATGGCGCTGGCGAGGGATAGAACGATTGATTTCATGGATGTTGACGGTGGAGACACTGGTAAACGAGACGCGGGGTATTTCAAGGGAATTTACCCGCCCCGCAGTTTGAGAGACCCGGTGGGCGTGCGGAATATTCAATCGGATTCGGCGACTTGACGTGCTGGTGCGGGCTCCGGATCCGGTTTAAAGACTTGGAACGATCCGGCGGAAGGCTGATTTTGCGGGGGCTGCGCGGGAATTTTTATTTTTTAGAACTTATTTCTTGCCAGTCGGGCGGGAAGATGCAAGTTTCTCCCTGTCGCAAGACAAGGCGGTCCGACTGAGATGCCTCCCGGGTTAATGGGTTTTTCCTAGGAGTGATGATCAGTCGGGTCGCTTATTTTTTTGCCCGTTTTCTGCCCCTTGCAGGACTTCCCGAAGATTCGGTTTCCTCAATCCCGGCCCATTTGCTACATCGCGCGCATGAAATTGATCCGGTTCGGTGACGAGGGGCGTGAGGAGCCGGGAATTCTCTTGCCGGACGGGCGCTTGATCGACGCGAGCGGCGAATTCAACGACTACGACGAGGGGTTTTTCGCGATGGGCGGGATCGAGTCGCTTGCGGAGTGGGTGGCGGACGGCTGTCCGGGCGGGGCCGAGGTGGATCCTTCAGTGAGGCTGGGCCCGGCGGTGGAGCGGCCTTCGAAATTGGTTTGCATCGGGAAAAACTACCTCGAGCATGCCAAGGAGCTGGGGGAAGGGATTCCGACGGAGCCGACGATTTTCATGAAAGCGACGAGCGCGTGGAGCGGGCCGACCGACGATGTGATCATCCCGCGTGGCTCGACGAAGCTCGATTACGAGGTGGAGCTCGCGGTGGTGATCGGGCGGACGGCGTCGTATGTTGATGAGCGGGAGGCGATGGATTACATTGCGGGTTACTCGACGTTTTGCGATTTTTCGGAGCGGGCCTTCCAGAAGGAAATGGGCGGGCAGTGGACCAAGGGAAAGAGTGCGGACAGCTTCGCGCCGATGGGGCCGTGGCTGGTGACCGCGGACGAGATCGGGGATCCCCAGAAATTGCGCTTGTGGTGCAAGGTGAACGGGGAGCTGCGGCAGAACAGCTGGACCGGGGACATGTCGTTTTCAGTCCGGCAGTTGATCAGTTACGTCAGCCGGTTCATGACCTTGCTGCCCGGCGACGTGGTCGCGACCGGCACTCCGAGCGGGGTGGCGATGGGGATGAGCCCGCCGAAATACTTGCAAGCGGGGGATTTTGTGGAATGTGGTGTGGAGGGTTTGGGCGAACTCGCCCAGCGGGTGGTGGCCCTTCGATAAGATGAGACGATCGTTTTCCAGAACCAAGCGGGCCATGCATCCCTGGCCGCAGCCGCCGGGCGGGCCGCATTATTCGGTGTGTCATTTTTGCGACACGCTGCACGAGGCCGCGCCGCTGGCGGAGGGGGTGGCCGCCCGTTGCCGCTGTTGCCGGGCGGTTCTCTATCAAAACCGCCCGGCCTCGCTGGCGCGGGTGACCGCGTTTTCCATCGCCGCGCTGGTTTTGATGTTCGTGGTGAACTGGTTTCCGTTTCTCACGATGGATGCGGCGGGCATCCGGACGACTTTGAACCTGGCATCCGGGGCGAGGGCGCTGATCGCGGAGGGCAGCCCCTTGCTGGGCGTGGCGCTGGCGCTTTTCACCATCGTCACTCCCTTGTCGCTGGCGGGAGGGCTGATTTATGTTTGCGCGCCGCTCATGTTCGGAAGGATCGCGCCGGGGGCGGTCCACGTCGCCAAGTGGCTGAACAGGGCCGAGCCATGGAACATGATCGAAGTGTTCCTATTGGGCGTGCTGGTCAGCCTGCTGAAGCTCAACAAGCTGGCGGACGTCCATTTCGGCCCGGGCTTCTGGGCCTTCGGCGCGGTGATGCTGTGCATGGCGGCGGCCATCGCCGGCATCGACCGGGATGAACTTTGGGATCGCTTGGAGGTGGCCAAACGATGAGCGGTTCATTGCCACGAGCAGCGGCGCGGGGATTGGCGGGGTGCCACACGTGCGGGAAAGTCTCTCCGGTCGGCCTCGGCCGCTGCCCCCGCTGCGGGTCGCCTTTGCACCTGCGGAAACCGGACAGCATCCGGCGGACGATGGCCTTCATGCTGGCCGCCGCGGCGCTCTATGTTCCGGCGAATTTCCTGCCGATGATGACGATGGTCGAGCTGGGCGAGGTGACCAGCAACACGATCGTCGGAGGGATCATTTACTTTTGGAAAGGCGGGGCTTACCCGATCGCGCTGGTTATTTTGACCGCATCCATCGTGATTCCGCTGCTCAAAATCATCGCCATCAGCTGGCTTTGCCTGGCGGCGACGGGCAAGCTGCACCCGTCGCCCGCGATGCTTGGGAAAATGTACTGGTTCACCGAGCTGCTTGGCCGCTGGTCGATGGTGGACATCTTCGTGGTGGGGATTTTGGTGGCGCTGGTGCAGCTCGGCAATTACATGACCGTCACGCCCGGCCCCGGCGCGCTTGCATTCGGCGGGGTGGTCGTGCTTACGATGGTCGCAGCGATGAGCTTCGATCCCCGACTCTTGTGGGACCAGCTTGAAATGCTCGAACTCGATTCTTCAACTGTTAAAAAAACAGACACTTGAGCGAAACGGAAACGACATCATCTCCCGCCGCCACACCGGAATTGCGGGCGGCGCAACGCTGGAACATCGTCTGGGTGGTTCCCATTCTGGCGCTCGTGATCGGCGGCTGGATGATTTACCGCAGCGTCAGCGCGCAGGGCCCGGTCGCATACGTCCGCTTCGACACGGCGGACGGAATCGGGGCGGAGAAAACGGAGGTTCGCTGCCGCTCGGTCCGGGTGGGATTCGTCAAGGAGGTCACTCTGGCGGAGGATTTGAAATCGGTCGTCGTGCGACTTGAACTCAATCCGGATTCCGGGCGCCTGTTGCGAGACGGGGCGAATTTCTGGGTCGTGCGGCCGCGGGTTTCCACCACCGATATCTCGGGCCTCGGGACCCTGATCACCGGCGCCTACATCGAGCTCGACCCCGGCCCGGCGGATGGCGAAGTGGTCCATCACTTCGAAGGCTTGGAGACGCCGCTGCCGACCAATCGCGACATCCCCGGCCGTCGCCTCGTCCTCACCGCCGAGCAGGCGGGCTCGCTCACCGCGGGATCCCCGATTTATTACCGCGGCTTTGAAGTCGGGCGGATTGAAAGCCGCAAGCTCGATCTCGAAGGCCAGCGAGTCACCTACGATGCCTTCGTCAGCGCGGAATACAGCTCCCTGGTGAAAGAAAACACCCGTTTCTGGAACACCAGCGGCATCGACATCAGCGCCGGGGCGGATGGTTTCAAAGTCCGGACCCCGTCGTTCCAAGCGATGGTCTCCGGCGGCGCGACCTTCGGCGTGCCCGAGGGCGTGGTGGCGGGGTCTCCTGCGGCGGATGGTGCGACGTTCACCCTGTTCTCCGACGAAGACGCGGCGGACAAATCCACCTTCAATCCCACCATGAAATTCGTCCTGCTCTTCGACCAATCCGTCCGCGGGCTGGTCAAGGCCGCTCCCGTGGAATTCCGCGGCATCCCCATCGGGCGCGTCGCGGACATTTCCTTCGATTATCTCAAGTCCGCCGAGGATTCGCGGATTCCGGTGCTGGTGGAAATCGATCCCTCCCTGTTGCGGCGCGAGGCGGCCGAGAAAATCAACAAGCCCGATGGCGAGTTCCTCCAGGACGCCGTCGCCCGAGGCCTGCGCGCCTCCTTGAAAACCGGCAGCCTGCTCACCGGCGCGCTTTACGTGGATCTCGACTACCACAAGGATTCGCTGCCCGCCGAGCTGACGAAAGTGGGCGATTACTCGTCGATTCCCACGGTTTCCTCGGGTCTTGCCCAGTTGGAAGCCAAGCTCACTGCCATCCTCGACAAGGTTCAGGCTCTACCACTTGAGGGAACCATGAAGAAAATCGACACATTGGCCGAGGAGGCGACCGCCACCATCGCCTCCGCCCGCAAGATGCTCGATTCCGAGGAGTTCGCCAGCCTTCCCGCGGACTTGAAAAACACGCTGGGCGCGCTTGAAAAGTCCGTTTCCAGCGTCGGCCCGGACGGCGCGATCCAAGGCGATTTGCTCCGCACTCTGGATGAACTCCGCGCGGCCTTGAGGTCCATGAAGTCCATGACCAACACCCTTGAGGAAAAGCCTAACTCGCTGATCTTCGGCAAGGATGGCTCGGGCAATCCCATCCCCAAAGCCCCGAAAGCCGGCCGCTAAATCATTTTCCCATCATGAATCGTTTTTTCATTCTCCTTGCCGTGCTGCTGCTCGCCGGTTGCGCCCAGTCCGACAAAAGTTTCTACGTTCTCACCGCCAACGGCCCCGCGCCCTCCGGCGGCGGCATCGGCATCGGCGTCGGACCGATCACGCTCGCGGAATACATCGACCGCCCGAACCTGGTGGTCCAGCAAGGGCCGAACCAGCTCGCCGTCTCCGAGGACCACCGCTGGGCTGGCGACCTGTCCGCCTCCATCGCCCGCGTCACCGCCGCCAACCTCGGCCGCGAAATGAAAACCGGCAACGTCCGCACCTATCCATGGCCGCGCGACGAGGAGATCGACTATCAGGTCACTCTCGACGTCCGCCAGCTCCACAGCGAGGCGGACGGCTACGCGGTCATCGAGGCGGGTTGGCGCGCCTATTCCCTGCCGGACCGGAAGCTCAAAGCCTCCCGCACCTTCGTGGACCGCGAGCCGCTGGCCACCGACGGCTACGCCGCGATGGTCGCCGCCCAATCCCGCCTGCTTGCCCGCCTGGCGGAGAATATCGCCGCCGGCTTGCGTTAGTTTTCCCCGCGGACCCGGACAGTCTCGATTTTGGGCTTGAACGTCGCGGGAGCCCGGCCTAGTTTTCCGTCCCCCCCGAGATGTCCGTTCACGCTCACGCACGATGGCTTGCCGTCTTTTTGTTCCCCGCCTTTCTGTTCCCCGCCTCGCTGTTAGCGGCTCCGGTCGGAACGAATACCGGCTTTGAGAACGGCCTCACGGGCTGGACGTATTCCAATGTCGCGGTGGAAACCGGAGGTGCTTTCGAGGGCGACAAGCGACTGAATTTGAAAAACGGATTTATCTCCCAGACCTTCAGCGGGCTGGTGGCCGGGCAGCGTCACTCGGTCCGGCTCGCCTACATTTGGACGGGCGCGGACTATTTGCTCGGCCATGCGCGGGTGAAAATCGATGGTGTGACCATCGGCGAGATCCACAACGGGCAGACGATCGAATACCTGAGTTGCAATGGATTCGAGTTCATCGCGGCGGCCGCCACCGCGGTCTTGCGAATCGAGTCGCTGGAAACCGGGACTAACGGGCTGCGGATCGATGCGGTTAGGATCGAGGCCGGCGGATTGCCGCTGCCGCCGGAAACGGCTTGGGCGAATCTTCAGGTCATGACGGATGCGCGTGGCGGGCGGGCCTTGGTGAATGGCGGCTTCGAGAGCGCGATCGGAAGTCCGACAGCGGATCCGAATAACAGCGGCCCCGTTGGTAATGAGCACCTCTGTGGATTTTCCCTGCCGGGCTGGCTGGTGACCCGCGAGAACGTCGATGTCATCGGCTCACCTGCGATAC